>NZ_CP099917.1:1800000-2007500 GCF_030994125.1 Pseudoalteromonas xiamenensis
GTTTTGAGGCTTATCAATTGTTTGTAACGTAGTTGAAGTCCACGCCACAAGCCAAGTTTCAATGTCTGTTGCCGTCGTCTGCCATATTCCTTCACTTCGCCAAGACGTGCCTATGCGCTCCACCTTGACGCCTGGCAAAGCTGCAGCGAGAATAAAACTCGACTCAGGCAGCACGGGCAATACTGGGAAAGAATCGGCCTCTTTAAAGAGTTTATGATGTAAGCCATTTAAGAAAAATATCATTAATAACATGGAGAAAATCACCACGTTATTCCAACCTGCTCGACTTAACATTTATTTCTCCTTTCCCTTATCTTGCCAGTGTATCGAAAATCATCATCTAAGATAAGTACAATTGGCGCGTCGCAAGGATTTCATTCAGGCTAATCTTTGCTAAAATATCCAGCAAATTTTTAAGGAGTTCCGTCAATGGCAATGTATGTAGTGGGTCACAAGATCCCTGATTCTGATTCAATCTGTGGTGCAATCGCGCTTGCTTACCTAAAAAACCAAATCGGTGAAGCAGCAATCCCTACGCGTTTAGGTGAAGTGTCACCTGAAACCCAATTCATTCTGGACCGTTTTGGTTTTGACGCACCAGAACTTAAAATGAGCTACGCAGGTGAAGAAGTTTACATTGTTGACCACACTGAAAAAACACAGGCTCCTGATGACATCGACCAAGCAACCGTTGTCGGCGTCGTTGACCACCACAAATTAGGCGACTTAACTACGTCAACACCTCTTGAGTGCTGGATCCGCCCAGTCGGTTGCAGTAACACCATCATCAAGATGATGTATGACTTCTACAACGTTGAAATTCCTGCAAACATTGCGGGTATCATGATGTGCGCAATCCTAAGCGACACGGTTATCTTCAAATCACCTACGTGTACTACCGCAGACATCAAGTGTGTTGAAGCACTGGCTGAAATCGCAGGCGTTGAAGATTTTAAAGCGCTCGGCATGGACATGTTCAAGGTTAAATCAGCCGTGCAAGGCACACCCGCTCGTGACCTCGTTATGCGCGATTTCAAAGACTTCAACATGAACGGCAATCTAGTCGGTATCGGCCAACTTGAAGTAATTGACTTGTCGGTATTTGACGACATCAAAGCTGACCTAGAAGCGGACATCGCGAAGTTAAAAGAAGAAGGCAACCGTCACTCAGTGCTGCTGCTTCTTACTGACATCATGAAAGAAGGTTCAGAGATGCTCATCGTGTCTAACGATGAATCTATCATTGAGAAAGCTTACAATGCGAAGCCTGAAGCGGGCCGTGTTTGGTTGGATGGTGTATTGAGCCGTAAAAAGCAAGTTGTACCGCCACTACAAGACGCATTTGCATAAGCTCTTTTTGAGCTCTCAAATCGAGACAATAAAAAACCGAGGATAACCTCGGTTTTTTATTGTCTGAATTCTTATCGTGCAGATTTTCTATGCAGCACTAGGCATTTGACGCTTACGGATTACGACGCCCATGTAGAGGACTGTAATGCTCAAAGCCATTAATGTACCTTTAAGGTACTCATAGTAGTCATAGAAAAATGTAACGTGCCAAAATTGCTTAGCGAATTCTTTACTAAAACCAAAATATTCAAGATTCCGAACTACATTCTCCACAAAAGCAACTAAATCTATCGAAGCATATCCAAGCAGTAGCCCAAACAACGGCCCTTCTGTATAATTTTTTTCAAGTACCGAAGGCTCTTCACCCCCTGTAAGCATTAATGAAAACAACATTCTATTTCTTACAAGATAAATCAATAGAATGTCTAAAAGAAAGCTCATTCCAAATGCCGCCGAATTTTGTACTAGACTATTAAAGTTCGGATATACATACATTTCAATGGGATAAAAGACTATCTTACCTAATGTAAAGACCATTAAATATGAGACAACCATATAGCGACTATTCAAATCATTTTTCGCGAATACCACTAACGCAATTAATAATACACAAAAAACGGTCTGGACATTTTGTCCCGCTGAAATATTATTCAGCAAGAGAAAGCTTGAGAGTATAGTCACCAAGATTAAATTGACAACCTTCATGGAGTTACTTTTTGCTCCTCTTCAGCAACCGCAACTTCTAAAGGTGGTGGGGGTAAGGCTACTCGCTTTTCATCAGGCTTAGCATCACCTTTACCCGTGTATGTACCACCATAGATCTTTTCTACATCAAGCATGTTCAGTATATTAATCTTCTTTAGTTTCAATTTGGGCTGAAGTCCTTGTTTCATTTTTGTTTACCTTCTTTTCGTAGAGCTTAGTTAAGTTCTCAGAATCTTCTAAAATATCGCTTAGGCTTACTTTACAAAGTTGTGCAAATTTTAGCAACGTTCCCAACCGAAATGAACTTACACCATTTAAGTAATCATCTAACGTTGTAAGGCCAACCCCTAACAGTCGGCTAATGTCCTTTTTGGTATAACCGCGCTGCTTTTTTAAGCTTTTCATTAGCGTTGCAACGCGTTCAGTGACCTCATATTCCTCGGGTGTTTGCATCGTGCCCCACCATCAAACGCTCAAATCGAGCAACCTAGAATCACACATAAATTTAACAAAAGTGAATTCTAGCAGTAACAAAAAAATATTCAACGAAATGTGATGGATTTCGAACCCCTTTTAGAAACGCACCTTTTTCACATTTCAAATTCAATCTTTATGAACTAGGTATCCAGACCAAGTCTGGACTCGCTCAAGGCTAAACGGAGTTGTCGCTGCCTAATTCGTATGCCTATAAAAAGCAAGATAAGAATCAGCGCCATTAGGAAGATTTTAACGTATTCGAAATGGTCATAAATAAACCGTACATTCCAAAACTGCTTAGCAAACTCTTTGCTGATACCAAGTTTGTCCAAATGACGGATAATATTTTCTATGAATGCGGATAAATCTACACACAAAAGCCCAACTGTGACACCATAAAGAGGTCCTTCAATATAGTTTTTCTCTAATATGGAGGAATAGTTTATCTTTTTTAACCTAACCCCAAGATGCATCTTATTCTTTAATAGATAAAGTAGAAGTAAATCCGATAGTATTGCCAAACTAAAAGCCGCAATATTTTGAACAAAGCCACTGTAATTCGGATAAACATACTCTTTAACTGGAATAAACAAGAGATAGCAAGGAGCCATAACCGCAATATAAACTAGCGCAAGAGACTGGCTATTAAGATCCTTTCTTGCGAAAAAAATAGCAGAACAAGCAAAGCCAGAAAGACCCATTGAATGGTAAATGCTCCAAGTACTGCGGGTATAAAAATTACAAACGCCAAAAAATCCAACGTATTTTTACCCGCATTTGCCTTGTCGGCCAATTCTTCTGAATACAGTTTTTTCGCTTCCAGCGTGTCATCAAGAATATCCGGCAAAGTCAGTTTGCACAGTGCGGCAAATTGAATAAGCGTGCCGAGTTTAAAAGAGCTAACGCCATTGAGGTAATCGTTAAAGGTGGTAAGGCCAATACCCAGTTTTTGGCTGATGTCCTTTTTCGTATAACCTCTACGTTTTTTTAGTCCTTTGACCAAGGCATTGACGCGTAGAGTGATTTCATACTCTTCTGGTGTTTGCATGTTTAATACTCTGTCCTTTGTACACTACTATTCCTCATTCTCTATTTTTAAATCGATTCTTGCGATTGAAATACTGCACTCTGTTTATCTTGTCGTTCTTGGATCTTGATTCCTATGTATAGGACAACTACTGTCATGAATGTCAAGACTAGGTTGAAAGCTTCAAAATTATCGTAAATGTATGTCAGTTTCCAAAATTGCTTTGCAAAGTTCTCGTCTACACCCAAATGTTCCAAATTTCTTATTAGGTTCTCAATGAACGCGCCTAGATTAAGTAACGCATAACCAAATAATAGAGCTATTAAAGGTGCATCGATACAGTTTAGCTGTAACACTTTTGGGCATTTAGCTTTAGTCATATATAGAGAAATGACAATTCTGAATCGAACAAAATAAATAAGTAAAACAAAAAGAATGAATTGAATACCAAATGCAATTATGTTTCCTTCAAATCCATTTACATGAGGGAATACAACCAACTTTATAGGATAGAGCATTAGTAATTCAACACAAAAATGGGCTAACAATAATCCAGATAAATATCGATTATTTATATTTTTCCCAGAAAGAAAAATAAGTACAACAAATGAAAGACAAGTGGTTATCAGCATATACTTGACAGACAAAATTGCTGGTAAAAAGAAAGCAAGAGCCAAAAAATCCAGTGTATTTTTACCAGCATTAGCTCTATCCGCTAGGTCTTCCGAGTAAAGCTTTTTCGCTTCCAATGTGTCATCAAGAATATCCGGCAAAGTCAGTTTGCACAGTGCGGCAAATTGAATAAGCGTGCCGAGTTTAAAAGAGCTAACGCCATTGAGGTAATCGTTAAAGGTGGTAAGGCCAATACCCAGTTTTTGGCTAATGTCCTTTTTCGTATAGCCTCTACGTTTCTTTAGTCCTTTGACCAAGGCATTGACACGCAGAGTGATTTCGTATTCTTCAGGTGTTTGCATTGCGTTTTACTCTATCCATTTCCTTTACTTCATTTCCTTGCATATTTTCAATTTGGAACGTTTTCAAACCTACCACCTTCGTGTTTTCTGTTAGCAAAAAACTCTGTTCAGACAACCGCAAAATCTAGTTGGCGCTGCCGAATTCGAGTACCAATGAAAAGTAATATTACGCCTATCGCCATAAGGCTTGATTTTAAGTATTCAAAATAGTCATAGATATACGTTATTTTCCAAAAATGTTTTGCGAAACTTTCGTCAATGCCAAAGTGTTCTAGATTGCGAATTATATTTTCAAAAAATGCCAAGCCGTCTACTAACAAAAAGCCTATTGCGACAGCGTATATTGGACCTTCAATAAAATTTTTTTCTAGCACTAGTTTATTTCTACCCTGAGAGAACCAAAGTGAAAGCAAAGTTCTATTTTTCAAAAGTACAATCAGCAATACATCGATAACAATATTCGCCCCAAAAGCCACTGCATTTTGAACCAAACCGTTAAAGTATGGAAAAATATAGGCTTCTATTGGATAAATTAGGAGATCACCAAACACGTATACAACCAAAAAAACCAACGACATGGTCATGCTATTGAGGTCTTTTCTTGCGAAAAAGAGGAGTAAAATCTGCAGAAAACAAAAGAGATATTGAGTGCCGTGGGCGTTGGTAATAGCTGGCACTAATAAAATAAAAGCCAAAAAATCTAATGTGTTTTTACCCGCATTTGCCTTGTCGGCCAATTCTTCTGAATACAGCTTTTTTGCTTCCAATGTGTCTTCGAGAATATCCGGCAAAGTCAGTTTGCACAGCGCTGCAAACTGAATAAGCGTGCCGAGTTTAAAAGAGCTAACGCCATTGAGGTAATCATTAAAGGTGGTAAGGCCAATACCAAGCTTTTGGCTAATGTCCTTTTTTGTATAGCCTCTACGTTTCTTTAGCCCCTTGACCAAGGCATTGACACGTAGAGTGATTTCGTATTCTTCAGGTGTTTGCATTGAACCTCACCCCGTTACAACGCTGAAAATTCCAATTCACCTTACGAATCCTTCTATGAAAACAACAACATTATCAAATTGTTAATTATGTTTTTATTGCTTCCATATTGTCAACATTCAGTTTATCAACGGCGTGTTTTGTTTCTTTGCCTCGAACAGGAAAGACCAAGTTTCTCGGATGCAAAGGTGAGAGCAAAATATCAGTTGGGGAAATTACAGTGCAAAAACATTGGAAATGAACGAACAAAGGTAAAAAACAATTGTGACATCGCGCAGATTTTGGTCATTTCAGGCCTAAGAGTGAACACTCATCCATCTAGCACGTTTAGTTTAATAGACTGGCTGTGGTGAGCCGCGCACAAGCGATTACGTAACCAATACAATGCAACATGACTTTATCGACGTCTTAATTCAACACTCTAAAACGTCAAATTTTAGGCATAAAAAAACCCGGCTAAACCGGGCTTTTTGCGAACATGGAAGCAAATTACTTGATTTTTGCTTCTTTGAAGATCACGTGTTTACGAACTTTAGGATCGTATTTTTTGATCTCCATTTTTTCAGGCATGTTGCGCTTGTTCTTGTCGGTAGTGTAGAAGTAACCAGTACCAGCAGTAGAAACTAAACGAATCTTATCACGCATGACTTAGCTCCTTATACCTTTTCGCCGCGAGCACGGATTTCAACTAATACCGCGTCGATGCCTTTTTTATCGATAATACGCATACCTTTAGTAGTAGTACGTAGAGTAACGAAGCGCTTTTCGCTTTCAACCCAAAAACGGTGCGTTTGTAGGTTAGGTAGGAAACGACGCTTAGTCGCGTTGCGCGCGTGTGAACGGTTGTTACCAACCACTGGGCGCTTACCTGTAACTTGACAGACTTTAGACATGTCTATGTATCTCCAATAACTTCGCTCGAGCTTAATTTTTCCCTTGAGGCCGTTAACTGCGTGCCCCGGGATTAATCGAAGGGCGCTCTTTATACAGCATATACAGGCAGAGATCAAGGATCTGATCCTTTGTAATCAGCTCATGTGTAAATTTGATAGCGGCCAATTATAATGATCCAATGCCCGAAACGAAAGCAAAAACTGCATTTAAATTAAACTATTTTTACCGAAGTCACAGCTACTGTACGAAATCTCGCCTAGAACCACGATGTTAGCGTTAAATTGCGCTATATCAGGCCTCGCTCAGCGAAAGACAAACAATCAGGTCCCGCCACAATCAAGTGGTCTAAAACCTGTACATCGATAAGGCCGAGTGCTTGTTGTAACTTTTTGGTGATAAGCTTGTCAGCCTGACTTGGCTCTGCTACGCCTGATGGATGATTGTGCGCCAAAATTAATGACGCGGCGTTAATTTTCAATGCTGCTTTCACCACTTCCCGAGGATATACTGACGCTGCATTGATCGTCCCTTGAAAAAGGACTTCGTCTTTAATCAAACGGTTTTGATTGTCTAAATAAAGTACCACGAACACTTCATGACCGAGTCCGCGTAACTTCATCGTAAGGTATTGCCTTACGGAGTCAGGTGAATCAAATAAAGTCGTGCGCAAACAAGGTTCTTTAAGATACCGCTTGCACAATTCAAGCACCGCTTGAAGTTGCACGTATTTCGCCTCTCCCATCCCTTTAATGGCCGCAAATTCTGGCAACGTAGCATTAAATAAATTATGTAAACTTTCCGTTTTTCGAAGCAGTGTTTCCGCCAATTCAATCGCGTTCATCCCGGCGATGCCTGTGCGTAAAAAAATAGCTAATAACTCAGCATCCGACAGCATTTCAGGCCCGTGATTGAGTAATTTTTCTCGTGGTCGCTGTGATTTTGGTAAAGCAAGCAAATGCATCCCGATTCTATCCTTCCTTGAATTGATTGGGTCGCTAAGTGTAGATGGAAATCCTATATGTGCCAGTGAGTTCACCAACTTGATGGTGAAAGCTCAACAGACTAAGCAGAGTGTGGTAAGGTTGTGCGAGTTTTTCGAGTTTGAGTAACCGTGAATGAATCATAGTGCTAAAAAAATCGTTTTGGGGATCACCGGTGGTATTGCGGCATATAAGTGCGCCGAGCTAGTACGCCGATTAAAAGACAACGGCCATCAAGTGAAAGTCGTCATGACTGAATCGGCCAAGGCATTTATAACACCTTTGACCATGCAAGCGGTTTCTGGCGAAATGATTTCGGACTCGCTGCTCGACCCAAATGCGGAAGCTGCAATGGGCCATATTGAATTTGCGAAATGGGCTGATTTAATTCTGATTGCACCAGCTACAGCAAACACCATTGCGAAAATGGCAGCGGGTATTGCCGATGATTTATTGACAACCCTGCTACTGGCAACACCTGCCAAGGTTGCTATCGCCCCTGCAATGAACCAACAAATGTACAAGCACGCAGCCACGCAAGATAATCTGCGCTTACTGGCGAGCCGTGGAATTACCATTTGGGGTCCGGGAGTCGGAGAACAAGCCTGTGGCGACGTAGGAGCGGGTCGCATGCTTGAACCCCATGAACTAGTCGTCCATTGCCTAGATGCGCTTTCACCTGAAACCCCGTTGCTGGCAGGCAAAACCGTTACTATTACGGCGGGTCCTACACGAGAAGCACTTGACCCAGTGCGTTTTATTAGTAATCACAGCTCTGGAAAAATGGGTTTTGCACTTGCTGAAGCCGCACTCAAATTAGGCGCAAAGGTCACGCTGATTGCTGGCCCAGTTTCACTCAGTACGCCAAAAGGCGCGACTCGCATTAACGTTGATAGCGCACTCGACATGCGTGAGGCGGCACTCGAACAGGCCGTTCAATCAGACGTTTTTATCGGATGTGCTGCCGTTGCCGATTATCGCCCCGCGGTTGTTGCTGAGCAAAAGATGAAAAAGCAAGGTGATGAGCTCACTATCACGATGGTGAAAAACCCAGACATCATCGCAGAAGTCGCCCATTTAACCGAAAATCGACCTTATACCGTGGGTTTTGCTGCAGAAACGCAGGATGTGGCGAACTACGCAAAGGGCAAACTGAAAAACAAAAAACTCGATATGATTTGTGCGAATGACGTATCGCGTGAAGGCTTAGGATTTAATGCGGACAGCAATGCGTTGACGTTATTTTGGCAAGATGAAAGTGTTGAATTGCCACCGTGTGATAAAAAAGAGCTAGCGCTTACTGTCTTAAAACGGCTTGCCACCAAGCTGTCATAACCACCCTTTAAAATGCTGGAAAGAAACTGAATAAAACATTAACATGAACTCACCATTTGCGTGGAGGTGGGTTCATGCAAAATTATAATAATGATAAATAAGGGAAGCTTCATGCCAGCGACAAAGCGCAGCAACCGCAAAGAGCAGATCCTGCAATGTCTTGCTCAAATGCTCGAAACCTGTCCAGGACAACGCATCACAACCGCTAAATTGGCCACCGAAGTGGGCGTATCAGAGGCTGCTCTGTATCGTCACTTTCCAAGTAAAGCACGTATGTTTGAGGGATTGATTGAATTTATTGAAGATACACTGCTATCTCGAATCAATCTTATTCTGGAAAACGAAAAAGAAACGCAAAGTCGAATCTACAACATCATGATGTTGCTACTTACGTTTGCAGAACGTAATCCCGGTATCACTCGAATTTTAACGGGTGATGCACTTCAAGGTGAACAAGAACGTTTGCGTGAACGCGTGCAAGGCTTCTTTAATAAGCTCGAAACACAATTCAAACAAGTACTTCGCGAACGAAAACTGCGCGAAGGTAAAGCATTCTCAACAGATGAAGGTGCACTTGCGAATCTCTTTCTTGCCTTTGTTGAAGGTAAAATGAACCAATTCGTACGTAGCGACTTTAAGCAAAGCCCATCAGCGGTGTTCGATACACAGTGGCAAGAATTGCAAAAAATCTGGCTTTAACTGCTATCACGAATGCGTAGCAAAACCTGCTGCGCATTCACACTCCCTGCCTAAACATTTCTATCCATTTTTAAAACAAAATGTTAACCTGCTCCTCAATAAAAATAAATTATTCAAAGGTAAGGATACAAAATGAAAATTAATGCACTTTTGCTAAGCATGCTAGCGCTACTAAGCAATAACGCATTTGCGGCCAATGATGTTTATGGCACAGTAAGTGAGGTGATTACGCGTTCAGGTCCAAATGGTGACAACGCGTTGTATTTTCGTATTGCGCCGATTGAAAACAATGCTCATTTTGAAAGTTGCATTGTTGATGGACAATCAATGACTTGGCATATTGATTTAGATTCGGCTGTTGCAAATTTCCAATATCAACTCATCATGAAAAGCTACACCGAGCAACTCCCTGTTCGCGTTATTGGACAGGACAATGTTTGTAGCGAAGGAAATACATCGAGTGATAGCGTGTTTGAGCTAAGTCCGTGGTCGTGGCCGACACTGTCCACACAGAAATAATGCTTGTTCAAACAAATAAATAAAGGGCTAATCGCCCTTTATTTATTTTCGTTCAGTTCATTCGCGACTTCCGCTAACAGCCCTCGTACATTGTACCCTGTGATAAGTGCTTGAGTTGGCATTCCATAGCCAGAATAACCACCGAATTGCGTTGAGATAAGAGCCCCAACGTGACGAATATCGTCCGCGGTAAAGTGCTTATTTTTGAGCTGTTCGGGATTTTGCTGCAAATACTGCATGGCAATGTTACGCATCATCATCACCTGCTTACGATTGTCTGCAACGACTTGAGCAAGAGGCTGTACGCCACCGTGACCTGGGTAAACCCTGTAATCATCTGAAACTAACGTGACCATTTTATCGTAAAGTGCAAGCAATGCTTTTGAACGTCCCTCACCCACGTACACAACGTAAGAAGATACCAACGCATCCCCCGTAAAGAGTTGACGTGTGTCCGCACGTTCGTAAGCTACATGCTCAGCAGCTTCTCCCGCACCTAATGCATGTACGTTAAAGAGTAATCCATCAACATTAAGCGACTGACCATCATTTATAACCACAACGTTAGGCGTGAGTGTTTTGGGATATTGATCGCCAAATACGTTTATCCAGCCACTTGTCAGCGCATCCTTGTGCACCTCATACATTGCCTTTTCCGAGGCTTTTGTCATATAGACCGAGAGCTTCGGAAACTCCGCTTGTAACCATGCAATTCCTGCAAAATGATCAACATGAGGGTGCGTGATTAACACCCCTTTCAATGGCTTTTTACTGTTTTTAATGGTTGCAACAATTGACGCAAGATCGTCGCGTAACATGAGCGCATCCACCAGCACCCACCCCTCTTTCGATTCCAGTAGATAGGCGTTGGCTTCATAGGCTGCGGCGCTTGCCGTGAACCGATAAATCTGTTCGGCTGGCGCTTGAAATGCCGACAGCAAACCAATTCCAAAAAACATGTTTTTCATTATTGATTTAAGCTTCATTTCTTAGCCTCTAAAATGAGTATTCAGCCACAAAGCGCCATTGTGATTGCGATAGCGCTTCAGGTAACGCGACTGCCGTGCGGTTCTCCACGGTACTTTTTTGGTACAGCCACTCAACACCACCTTGCCAGTGCTTGTCGAATTGATAGCGATAGTTCAATGTCAGCGCTTTGGTTTCGCTGCTATTGGGGTCAAATACCCACGTGTCGTTGTCCTTTACTTCGCTGTATTCCACTCGCCCCGAAAAACGATGTGCGGCTATTTTATGGCTCAACAAAACATAGTAACTGGAAAAGTCATTGTTCACGCCTCTGTTTTTACCCATTGCCGTTGAGCCATCTAGCCACTGAGCAATTAAACGCGTTTGCTTATTGAATTTATACAACCATGCGACACTTAAAAACTTGGTATCCCACGCATATTGACCGGTATTTTTGTTAATGGCCGCAGGGTCGCCTTGATTGTCATACCAATACACTTTCAATTGCTGCTGCTTTTGATAATCCCAGTGTACGCCTAAATAATATCCCCATTTTCCATCCACTTCTGAAAACGGTTTCACTTGAGGCGCTTGAAAACGCAATTGAGGTTCGTTTAGGGAACGAACTGGGGGGAAATACACCGATTCATTGAACATCGATTGACGGTCATGTGACGCAAAGCCGCGCCAAGCCAACATCGTTCCTGCGGGATCGTTTCCTTTGAACAACGCCGCATGTACACTCACATCGTGTGGTGAGCGAAAACGTTTACCTATTCGGCTAATTTCAAATTCAGCACCGAAGGTACGCACCTCTTCGCCTAGCCATGCGTTGATGCCAGAAAAACTGTATGTATATGGAGAACTCCAGCCCACTTGTGGATTTTCCATCGACATCGCAGGATAAAAGCCGCCCACTTTCACATTCCATTGATAAGGATTGTTTGTCAGAGGGTTATATTTTAAGAACGCTTCAGTTAGGCCTATCTTATCGGAAGGATCAGGTACATATTGAGCGCTGACATGGGCTGACCAATCCATGCCAATATCCGCTCGCACATCAACCCACGCTCGTGATATTTCAATCAATTCCGCTTCTTTATCAAAACGCTGATTTCCCCAGCCATGGTTTAACCAACTTTTGCTGTTATCACGTTCAAAGGTGCTAGCTTGTACTTTTCCCTGCCACGTAATATCTGCGTGTGCAGCCATTGAAACCACCAGCCCAAATCCGACAATGGTGCCTTGCCAAAGGTTACGATTATTCATATTCATCGAATTCGTCCGCCATCGATTCTATTTTTTTCACAAGATTTTGTTTGATTGAAAAGGACAACGCATCCGTATTTTTGAGCTCTTGCCATGCAAGTGTTTCCGGTAGATTCAATTCTTCAAACTGCTCGTGCCAGACTTTGGGTTGATAGTGTCCATCAGGAATTGTTAGCTCTACTACCCCTTCAGCATTCGACACACCGAAATAGGGGCCATCCACCACCACGATATAGCCAAGCATCCAGTCGTGAATATTACAGCCCAGCTCGACAATCCCTGCACTTTCAAATTGGATGGGCGCATGCGGTTTGTCGCGATAAAGCTTCAGCTCAAACGGTTTTGTATCTGAGAAAGAATACACATGATGCAAAATGTTATCGAAATTCGGAAAATCAACATTAGCCCCAGCAGGGACTGCCAAAATGTGAGGTTGGAACGTCCGGTTTTTTTGGCCCATTTCATAATGAACCTCACTGGAGTGCGCAGGCAACACTTTAGGCATCATCCAGACGACAGCCCCTTGCAATGCCTGGCCTTGCTTATCCGTTACAGACACTGTTACCGCGTGCGTCGATATACTGAGCGTCAATAATAACAGCCCCATTATTTTCATTACGTTTTCCATACCATGAAGACCTGATTTTGTTCCTTTCACTATACGCCAAGTTTAGAATTTGCACAGCCAAAACCTAATGCGTTCAACGAACTCGCGGCTTTCGCTAAAAGACCGTTTTAAAGCAGGTTTTCATTCAATGTTTGAATACGTATGCAAAACGTGGTGTAGACCTGCCCCCCTAGGTAAGGTAGGAGAATGACTTACAATAGAATATAGGACCACCTATGCGATTACGTTACCTTTCCTTGTGTTTAGCAGTCTTGTCTGCAAACGCAATGGCAAAAACAGAGCAAGTCCGCTCACCCAATGGTCAGATTGAAGTGCGAATTTCGGATGATAATCACCCTCACTATTCTGTCTTTTTCCGAGGTAAACCCATTATAAATGAGTCGAAGCTCGGCTTTGATTTTCAAACAGCACCTTCCTTTCGCGATGGCTTTGAAATCGTCGAATCAACGCAAGACAGCGTTTCGTCGACTTGGCAACAACCTTGGGGTGAAGAGCGAGAAATCACAGATAACCATCACGAACTTGCCGTGACATTTAACAACAAAGCACAGCAACAAGTTTATACGGTACGCATTCGTGCGTTCGATGATGGCATCGGGTTTCGCTACGAAGTGAATCAAGCCAACCCTCTAACGATTGTCCGTGAATTAACTGAATTTTCGGTGGCACAAAGTGACAAAGCCACGGCATGGTGGATCCCCGCTCGTGGCTGGAATCGCTATGAATACATCTACAACACCACACCTTTACAACAAGCCCAGCTTGTCCATACCCCCTTTACCTTCAAGAATGCCGATAACGTACATTTAAGTATTCACGAAGCGGCGCTCGTTGACTATGCGGCCATGGTACTGGATCAACGCCGCCCGGGGACCTTTGTGAGCAATTTAACGCCTTGGTCTGATGGCACTGCGGTGAAAACCAATGGAAAATTTAAGACGCCGTGGCGCACGATCCAAATCGCGAAAGACGCTACAGGGTTGCTCAACTCTCGCCTTATTCTAAACCTCAACGAGCCAAACAAACTTGGCGATGTGTCTTGGGTGGAACCAGGCAAGTATGTGGGTATTTGGTGGGGTATGCACATAAACAAAAATACGTGGGGCAGTGGTGAAAAACATGGTGCCACAACCGAAAACACCAAACATTACCTCGATTTCGCTGCTAAAAATGGCTTTGACGGCGTCCTCGTTGAAGGTTGGAACATTGGCTGGGATGGCGATTGGTTCTTCAATGGCGATGTATTCAGCTTTTCAAAACCTTATGATGATTTTGATATTGAAGCGATTACACAGTACGGTAAACAAGTCGGCGCAAAGCTTATCGGCCATCATGAAACCTCAGGGAATGTTACCAACTACCGCAATCAAATGACGGATGCCTTTGAGCTCTATGCTAAGAACAACGTCACTCAAGTGAAAACAGGCTACGTCGCAGACGGTGGAAACATCAAGCGAATTGATGCCGATGGGATAGCGCGCTACGAATGGCATGACGGTCAGTTTATGGTGAATGAATATCTCGACAACGTGAAATTGGCAGCAAAATACAAAATCAGCATCAATACACACGAGCCGATTAAAGACACCGGCCTTCGCCGTACCTACCCGAATTGGTTAGCTCGTGAAGGCGCGCGAGGCCAAGAGTTCAATGCGTGGGGCACGCCACCTAATCCACCAGAACACACCACATTGCTCGCCTACACACGCATGTTGGCTGGCCCAATGGACTTTACGCCGGGCATTTTTGACATGAGCTTTAACGGCTTAGGTGATCAAACTAATCGTCCACAAACGACACTAGCAAAACAGCTCGCGCTGTACGTGGTGCTCTACAGTCCCATTCAAATGGCCGCTGACTTACCTGAAAACTACGAAGCAAAACCGGATGCATTCCAATTTATCAAGGATGTCCCAACCGATTGGGAAAAAAGTATCGCCCTAGCGGGAGAGGTCGGGGACTACGTGGTGTATGCAAGAAAGGCCAAAAAGCATAAAAAGTACTCAGGTAATGATTGGTTCCTTGGCGCTATTACCGATGAACAGGCACGCGACATAGACGTGAAACTGGATTTCCTTGAAACGGGTAAGCGCTTTGAAGCGCAAATTTACCAAGACGGTAAAGACGCGGAATGGAAATGGAAACCCTATGAACTAGAAGTGAAAAAACAAATTGTCACGCAAAAAGACACGCTGTCACTGCACCTAGCAACCAGTGGTGGTGTAGCAATTCGCTTTAAAGCGCTGTAAATAAGCGTTAGATTACCAAGCCCTTGGCAAACGACTAATTGCCAAGGGCCTTATCAAACTCATCATTTAATGAAATCAGTACGTAATACCGGCCTAATGTGTATTAGTGTGATTACGTCAAAATTGCTTGGTACTTATACCGTCAGTATCCCTTGGTAATCACACTTATTCACCGAATGATCCGGCTGAACAAATGATGCACTCGCACACCGAATAACGATGACACAACATTTCTAATCCGAAAGAGAGCAATTAGACCGCGCAACGTTGGCAATGCACCGTATACGGCACGGCGCTTAGTCGTTCTTTCGCAATATCTTCGCCACACGCACTGCAATGCCCATATTGACCTGCGGCTTCTCGCGCCAGTGCAAAGGCCACCAAGCCCAACTCATCACTGAGGTGTTTCTCCAGTTCTTGCAAAACTTCGTCATTTTCACGTTGTTGAGCCTGTTCTTGGCTGTCCGCAGTATTTAAGCACTTTAAATCCGTTCGAACTTTTTCCAAACGGGTTTGTAATTGCAATTGTAGCGACAGTAAATGTTGGCGAGCTTCAGTCATTGGCTTCTCCTTTGTTATTTTAACTCTAGTTCAAATCGCCTTTTTGACTCAGGATCTAAGTCACCACAACATGATCTATCGCAACTTCTGTCCACAAACCATGTAAAAACGGCGGTCAAAGCATGTCATGGTTGTGTTTGAAACAGACAAAAAAAAGGCCAGAAAAACTGGCCAAGCAGTAACATCAAAATAATGGGAGAATGTGAAAAGTAAAACGAATTTCAAAACGCTAAATGCTCTACTCGTAAGATAAGACGGCGAAAGCGTCGATTTAGTTGCATCCTGAAGTGTAAAAAAGTGTGTCAGTTGTAACGCTACATCTTTAAAGTAAATTTGGAAATAATTGAAATCTCTACTTATAGTTAATGGAATATCGCAATACAGGAAAGGACAATGGCCATCACTCCACGCCAAAAACTGCTTGTGCAAGAAAGCTTCAAGTTGGTTGAACCCATTGCTGAGCAAGCTGCTGGGCTTTTTTATCAAACGTTGTTTACGTACGATCCAAGTTTGAAACCGCTCTTCAAATCCGATTTAAAAAGCCAAGGTAAAAAACTAATGATGACACTCAAAGTCGCAGTGAAAGGGCTAGATGATTTAGATGCGTTAGTCCCTGTATTGCAGCAACTTGCCGCTCGTCATGTGGACTATGGTGTCAAAGCATCTCATTTCACGCCAGTAGGCAATGCGCTACTTTATACTTTAAAACAAGGGCTTGGTGAAAAGTGGAATCCTGAACTTCGACAAGCTTGGGTCGATACATTTCGGGTCGTAGCAACAGTAATGAAAGCCCATGCCTTTCCACATTAGTACACCGTAGGGTAATTCAAGACGAATATCGGCGTTCAATACTCGTCTACCACATCGAATACCCAAACTAGGAGACTAAAATCATTACGTCGACGCGATAGCGTTTTATGTTACCGCTGCTGACGCTTAATCTTCAAATGGCGCGATAGTCAGTTCCAAACCGTCCAATGCGTCGGTCATTTGAATTTGGCAAGACAAACGAGAATTTGTTTGCTGCGTTGAAAGTCCGGATAACAATTCCAACTCTTCTTCGTGTTTGTCAGACAATTTATCTAACCAACCTTCTTTCACATAAACATGACAGGTTGCGCAAGAACGAATGCCTCCGCATACCCCTTCGATTTCCTCAAAGTCATTCTCGTTTAACACTTCCATTAAAATTTCGCCAACAGCAATTGGCACTTCGCTACGTTGACCCTCGGTGTCGGTGACGATGATATTTGGCATGCATTCTCCTTAACTAATTCGTGTTTCTTAAATCTCAATATCGACGTCCATACTACGGACGAGCCTAATCACTGTATAGATGTAAAATGTTTCAGGTTAATTTTTAATAAATAAAAATATAACATTTGAGAAACATTTAAAGTCGCGCTTGAAATTAGGACACATATGAACTCTGAAACTTGCCTCATCATCGGTGCCGGTCAGGCCGCATCGCAACTTGCATTTAGCTTAAGAAAAGAAGGCTGGCTTGGCTCGATCACGTTGCTTGGCGCAGAGGCCGAAGCGCCATATCAAAAACCCGTTCTATCAAAAGAATTCTTATTTAGCGAAAAAACAGCAGATGATATCGCGATAAAAAGTACTGGGGCGTATGAAAAAAAGGCCATTCACGTACATCGACACGCTACAGTCACCAAAATAGACAGAGCGACCAAACAGGTCACGTTATCAGATGGACAGCAGCTACATTACGACAAGCTCGCAATATGTACCGGAGCAACACCTAGGCATCTCACAATTGCAGGATACAACAAAGCAAACATCTTCTACCTAAACAGTTTTATTGATGCTCAGTCTTTACGTTCCACGATTGCAGTGCAGCAGCCAAAAAAAGCGGTGATCGTCGGCGGTGGTTTTATTGGTCTTGAGATTGCCAGCAGTCTTCGCAAACTCGGTATAGATGTCACCTTGATTGAAACTGAAAGCCGTATTCTTGCGCGCGTTTCTGCACCTGAAATTTCTGCCTATTTCACCTCTTTGCATCAACAAGCGGGTGTAAACATTGTACTGAATACAAAAGTCACGGCATTTAAAGGCGGTGATACCGTCTCGGGTGTGGAGTGCGACAACGGTACGCACTTTGATGCCGACCTTGTCCTCGTTGGGATTGGCGTAACGCCAAATAGCATGCTTGCTGAAGACGCAAAACTTGATGTAAATAATGGCATTGTAGTCGATGCCAGAGGCTTAACAAGCGATCCGGATATTGTCGCTGCGGGCGATTGTACCGTTCAGTATCACCCGCAAAGTGGTCGCCATCTTCGCATCGAATCGATTCAAAATGCGGTTTTTCAAGCAAAGAAAGCGGCAGCAACACTTTGCCAAAAAACGATACCAAATGAAGAAACGCCTTGGTTTTGGTCAGATCAATATCAAACAAAACTGCAGATTGCGGGTCTGAGTTTGCAATATACTCACACAATAAAACGAGGCACCAACGATAAATTTTCACTGTGGTATTTTGATGGTGAAAAACTGCAAGCTGTTGATTGTATCAACAACCCAAAAGACTTCTTATTTGCGAAAAAAGCGCTTACCAAGCACCTTCCTCTTGATCAGAACAAGTTGAAAGCGCAAGATACGCCTCTTGAAGAGGCATGCCTAACTGAATTAGAACCCCTGTAACTGGGCGGCATCTCTCTAATCAATTAAGGTATATTTGAAGGTAGGTGCAATGAGTAATTCGGTTTTGGTATTTGATTCAGGTTCAGGTGGACTCACGGTCGCAGCCGAAATCAGAAAGAAAATGCCAAACGTACAGCTGAGTTACGTCTCTGACGGTGGTTTTTTTCCTTATGGAAAAAAACCACATGATTTACTCAAACAACGCATTTTAAATGTCGTTTCGGCCGCAAGTGAACTAACCCAACCGGACATCATCGTCATTGCCTGTAATACCGCAAGTACGATTGCGCTTGATTTACTCCGAGCTAAACTCAATGTGCCGATTGTTGGAGTTGTACCGGCGATTAAGCCTGCTGCGGCGCTGACAAAAACAGGCGTAGTGATGGTACTTGGTACACATACCACGGTTAACTCTGCCTATGTAAAACAGCTCATCGCCGACTTTGCGACTGGCTGTAGAGTACTGATTGAAGACTCAGAAGCACTGGTCCTTGCCTCAGAACAAAAGCTCATATCAGATCCCTTTGATGCACAAAATGTAACCCAGGAAATGCAACGAATTTTTGCGCAAGATGCGGCATGTGAAACCGATGTATTAGTGCTTGCCTGTACGCACTTTCCGTTATTGAATGACGAGATCAAACATGCCATCCCAAGTCATGTAAATGTCATTGATTCAGGATTGGCAATTGCCAACCGAGTAAACACATTGCTAAAAATGGAATGTAAACTCGACGAGAAGGCTAAAACCCGAGAGGTGACGTTTTACACTACCGGCGAACTGAACTCGAGTGAGGTCAAACAGCGCAATATTGAATTGCTGCTTGACTGCTCACTGACTCAAAGACATTTATCAATTTGATGATTTTAGGTCGTTTTTCTTCTTAAACCACTGCTCAAAAAAGTCTAAAAAGTGCCGCAACGAAGTGGGCACGTGGTGCCGAGCTGGGTACATCGCATAGAGCGTTAATTTCGCTGTATTATGCTCTGATAAGATGGAAACAATTTCCCCATCGTCAATCGCTTTTTGACAGACAAAATCGGGGAAGAAGCCAATTCCATGACCCGCCCTGACCAAATCTAACATGAATATTGTGCTATTGGCTTTTAACGATCCATTGACTGCAACCCCCTGTCCAACGGGCCAGACATTCTTTTTTCTAAAGTAGCGATAGACAAAACAGTTATGCCGTTCTAAATCTTCAGGCAATAGTATCGGCGCGTGCGCAGACAAATACTCAGGTGAAGCAACCACGTGATAGTTGAATTGCGTTAATTTTTTACCCACATAGTTTGAATCGAATGTCGCACTCGCGGCACGAAATCCGACATCAAATCCCTGTTCGATGAGATCAATTGATTCATCACTTAAAAAAACTTCGAGCTCAATATGCGGATACAAACGCATAAACTCGGTGAAAATGGGTGACAGTTCTGTCAAACCCAATGCCATCGGGAGGCTAATTTTTAGTTTTCCGGCTGGACGTTTTTGAATTAATTGAATGTCAGAATGGGCTTCTTCCACTTCGCGCAAAATGCTTTTACAACGCTTCAAGTAAATCATGCCAAGTGACGTGAGCTGCAAATGGCGTGTCGATCGGTGTAACAAACGCGCCCCAACATATTCTTCTAACTTACTTATTTCTTTGCTTATTTTAGATTTAGACAAGTTTGCTTCTTCCGCCACAGCGGTAAAACTGCCTAACTCTGATAGACGGATAAAAATCTCCATCGCCCCTAATCTATCCATTGAACCACCTACCTAAATGAACAAATGAAGGCGTATCGTACACTAACGCCCCTTAAAAAAAACAACATTTAAATTACATTTTTACAATCATCCATAAACAGGATTGTTTCCTGTACGTAAACGGTATGTTTGAAAAGCGACTGTTTATCGTCAATGCCGAACTGATTAACCTTGTCACAACGTTGAGCATTAGGAGCTGAACGTTTGTGCTTAGGAGCTAGAAGGCCCTCTAAGCGATATCAATTTAAAAGGATCTATCATGTATACACTTTATTATATGACGGGCGCTTGTTCTCTAGCGACTCAAGTAGTACTTCGCGAGCTAGGCGTTGAATTCAAGCTAATCAACAAAGACTCTGTAGAAGATTTCAAAGCTATCAACCCAGTTGGCGCGGTACCAGTACTTTTAGACAACGGCAAAAAGTACACTGAAGGCGCTGCAATTTTGCTACATCTTTTAGATAAGCACGCAAACAACCTATTCCCGGCGTCTGGTGATGCACGTGAAGAAGCAATTCAAAACCTACTTTTTGCTAATGCAACAATGCATCCTGCGTACAGCAAGCTATTCTTCATCGGTCAATCAATGACTGACACGGAAGTGAAACAAGCTGCTCTAGAAAGTGCTGCACAGTCAATCAACCAACTATGGAAAGTGGTTGAAGCTAAATTAGCAAACCAACCTTTCCTTGGCGGTAACCACTACTCTGCTGCAGATATTCTTTTAACCGTTTATCACTCATGGGGTCAGTACTTCCCAGTGGATATCGTTATTGGTGACAAAACTGCGAAGCTTATCGACACAGTTAGCAATCTACCTAGCTTCAAAGCTTCTCAAGAAGCTGAACAGCAAAACTAGCGTTAACTCGAAGACGGGTGCATTCGCACCTGTCCTCATTATTCACTGAATATAGGCCCAATTTTATGAAAAATTTAAAAATTGAGTATGTTCACGACATCGATTGCTCATGGTGTCCGATCAACTACGCAAATTTAAAAACCGCAATTAAAGCGCTTAACGATGAAGTGAGCGTTGAGATTGAATTTCTTCCTTATGAAGTAAAACCAAACTTCAAAGTGGAAGGTGAAAAAATCAGTACGCATCTCATGAAGCTAAATGGCTGGAATGAGCAACAGCATGCGGAATACAGAGAAAGTCTATTAAGAACCGCGGCTCAAGCTGGCGTCAAAATCGACTTTTCAAAACGCACGCATTACTACAATACCTCGCTTGGTCACCGCTTGGTGCATTTTGCAAGCCTGTCGAACAAACAAGCTGCAATGAATGAGCTATTGATTGAAGGGTACTTTGAAAAAGGCCTTAACCCAACAAAAGTAGAACAATTGTTGGCGCTAGCAGAGCGTCTAGATCTAGATCTAAGTGAAGCTAAACAAGCGCTTACTGCGCAGTTTCAAGAACCTGCTTTAGTTGAAAAGTACCAACGTGCAAGACAAATCACGACACGGGGTGTTCCGGCACTTCGTATTAACGGCAAACAAGTGGTTATCGGTACTCGACCACCTGAATATTTCATCGATTTACTTCGAAATATTGAGACCTAAGTGCTGAAATAAGCATATAAGGAAATTCGTCACCATGGATATTAAAAAGTTCTCTAGTTTAGCAAAAAGAACAACATCTATCAGCTGTTTCGAAAGCATTCATTTATTATGTGAAGAGTTTGCTAAATTAGCAAACATGAAGCAATTTATATTCACCATCGTTGAGAATAACTCATTATACTCATCAAAACTTAGAAATTTTTCAAACCTTTCTGATGAAGTAAAAAATGATATTAAATCGAGTAGCGAAGGTGAAAGTGCATTTATTAATTGCCAATTAGATAATTACACTCCACAACATTGGAATGCAACAAGTTCTAAGGGTGATTCTGATGTAAAAATGGTTGCAACGTTCTTCAGTAAATATGGTTTCTCTTGTGGGGTTAATATCCCAATAAAAGCAAAAAGTGGTGACTTAGCCTTTTTTAACTTGGTATGTGAAACACCTCTGGACGCCAATGAGTTGGATTCAATTCTCGTGTTTGCACATACCTTTTCCTCTTATTTGTTCGCAAGTTATGTGCGAATAAAAGAAGAATGCGGCGCAGTAAGTAAACTCTCACCACGTGAAAACGACTGTTTATTTTGGGCATGCGAAGGAAAAACGGCATGGGAAATCTCCAAAATCATTGGTCTTTCACAACGCACTGTGACCTTTCATTTGATGAATATCATCTCAAAATTGCAAGCAAATAACAGACAGCACGCTGTCGCTCTCGCGATCATGAAAGGGATCGTGAAACCAACTTTTAGAAACGTACAAGTCTAGAAGACACAACACAACACAACACAACACAACACAACACAACACATAAGGAAATATAATGAGAAGTTTAGTGGGAAGACTCCTATTAATAAATTTGATGTTATTTTCTCAGCTTTCGGCCGCAGAAAACATCGATAGGCCCAAGCACCGCCCTTGGAACGCAGAAAAACCTTGGTTGATCCCTCAAGATACAACCACAGCGATGAATAACCCTGATTACTACGCATGGCAGCTTTTTGTCGCATTGAACTGGCCGGCAGACACGTCGCGCTGTAAAGCCGACACCTATGCGCAACTTGGCGAAGCGGGATTAACCGTCTGGGAAAGCTGGCAATCACGCGAAGAAACATTTTTAGACGGTGCTGCTGAACCGCAAACGTGGCGACAAGGCTGTAAACAAGGCGGCTTTACCTCTTTGCCTACTGGCGATTACAGTGTCTTTGCTGACGAAACTATTCGCCTCAATAAAGCCGCTTATGATTACATCCGAGACCACAAACTATACAGCCTTGACGAACAAGAACGTCTCGCTCGCGCTGGTGTCGAAAACGTTAATTTCCCGCTCGGGTCAATGACGGTAAAGGGCAACTGGGTGCGTATTACGGAAGCCGATAAACCAAATTACCACTGGCAAGAAATTGAACGTGATGGTCATGTTGACCTTTATGGTTTATCCGGACTTCACATCGTTTCAAAAGACAGTCCAACGTGGTTTTGGGCAACCTTTGAGCACGTAGACAACGAACGCCGCTGGGCGCAAACATACCCTACCGCCTTTGTCGGTTGGTTAACACAATCTGTTGACCATGCAGCTTGTCCATCCGATAACTTGGCATGCAACGAGATCCCTAGTGGCTTTGGACTTGAAGATACGCGCTGGGCAAACTACCGATTACGTGGCACACAAGTCGATTGGTCGACAAATCGAGGGGTTCCAACTGTACTGGCCAACTCACAACTTGAAGCGTTTATGGACTTGGAAACCAGTTCTTGTATTACTTGCCATGCGTTGGCAGTAAAGGGTGAAGAAGGCGCTCCAAAACCGATTGGCTTTTTACTAGAGGAAGTCAATATTCACGGCAAAAAGCTAGGCTACGTTGGTCCACCAAATCCACAACTCTTTTTTGATGGTAATGGCGAGGCTATTCCTTACCTAGGATTGGATTACGTTTGGGCGCTGCGTAAAGCGAAGCGTGAGCAACCGTAATTAGCGCTCAATAGAAGGTTGTTGGTTCGTTGTAAAAACGTGTGGTACCAACCCCTTAAATGCTCGCTCAGTTTAATTGTACAGACATTCGATTTCCGCAGCCGCTCACTGCAAATTGCACGCTTCATCACCACACCCGTTTAATTCAAAACCACCATACACTTTCCGCCTCAACCTCTGACCCCATATTTCAAAAGACTCAGGGATAAACATCGAGTCCACTGAAGACAGAAATAAACGCAACACCTTAATCAGTTCAACGGTGATCTCAACAAGAACGACTATTGGCATACCCTTTAACCGTTAAGCTTTAATAGTGGCTTTAGCCGTTCTCACGTACAACATGCGGTTTCGGAACACGCGAGAATAAAAGGCAAGTAACCCAATATTTGTAGGAGAATAATGATGTATCGATTCGAGTCTGGCGAGTGTGATCGTGCTCATGAATAGAGCTCACTGAGCCCCGAGACCTGCACGCAAACAAAAACGGCTGGTTACTTCAACGTACCCAGCCGTGCGATGTGAAAATAGTGAACGTGAATTAGGCTAGAAGTTAAACACCAATTTCCCAACGTTAGCAGAGAGCATGGCAATAAGCACAAAACTCAGTATTTTCTTCACAAATCCTGCGCCTTTAGCAACTGCCGCGTGTCCGCCAATCCAACCACCGATAGAGTTGGCGATTAACATAGGGATGGCTATCGGCCACACTACTTTGCCCGCAAACACAAACACGAGTGTCGCAGCAACATTGGTGGTCAAGTTAATCGGTTTGGCAATGGCGGTAGACACCAACAAGTCGTAACGCAGGCTTTTGTTGGTCGCCAACACCATAAAAGAGCCCGTACCTGGTCCTGCTAATCCGTCGTACACGCCAATACCCGTTAAGAGTGACACAAACTTAGGCTTACTCTGCGGCTGGTTTTCAACGTGGTGATCCGTTTTTACTAGTCGCGTAAACACGAGCGCAATCACGATGCTGGTCAGAATCAAGCCTTCTAAAAACCAATCAGGAGCTAAAATGGCTAACTTGCTACCTAAAATCGATCCCAAGAAACAAGGTATGATAGCCAATGCGACATAACGCCATTTGATTAACTTGTTGAGCGAATATTTAAGTACTACAAAGCTGGTGCCTACCATCGAAACCACTTTGTTCGTCGCTAGTGATGAAATAGGACTCACACCACATAACAGTAATGCTGGCACTTGCAATACTCCGCCGCCGCCAGCGATGGCATCGATATAGCCAGCGCACAGCGCGACAAAGACAAGTGTGACTACCACCCAAATTTCATATCCAAAGAATAAATCCATTTGAGTTATTACCTATTTCGAGACTTCGAATTGAGCCGCTTTACTCTTTTTTGCCCATTTTGAGCTAAAGAACGTCACAAAACGAGGGTGATTCACGAGCATCGCAAACACGCCTGCAATTATACCCCAAAATGCAGAGCCTATTCCCATAAACGAAATACCTGAGGCCGTCACTAAGAAGGTGATCATCGCCGCCTGACGATTTGACTCATCCTGTACGGCTGAATTCAACGCATTACCTATTGTGCCAAGTAGAGCGATGCCGGCAATTGCAAGGATGAGAGCTTCAGGAAAAATCGTAAACGCTTGGACTACTGCCGCGCCAAAAATCCCCGTTAAAATATAGAAAAAACCCGCTGCAATAGCCGCGACATAACGCTTGCTTGGATCTGGATGCGCTTCTTTGCCGACACAAATTGCTGAAGTAATCGTTGCGAGGTTGATGGCGTAAGCACCGAACACGGACAGCACAGTTGTACTCACACCGGTCCATGCGATAAGCGGAGAAACGGGCGTATCTTTGTAATCAGAGGCACGCAATACGGAAAGACCTGGTAGATTTTGCGATGCCATCGTTACGATGAACAGCGGGATCGTAATACCGATAAAAGCCTGCATACTAAACTCAGGCATAATGAATTCAGGTTTCGTTATCACAAAATCAAGGCTTTGAGCCTGAATGATTCCTTGGTTGTAGGCAATTAAACAGCCCACTAATAAAGCTAAGATCACCGAGTAGCGTGCCGAAAACTTCTGACATACGATAAACACTAACAACATCGCCAGTACCAGCACTAAGTTTGATTGCATCGCCGAGAATGCATTAATACCGAAGTCCAGCAATACGCCCGACAACATCGCAGCAGCAAGCGAGAGTGGGATTTTCTTCATCACGCGCTCAAACAGCCCGCTAAATCCAGCGATACTGATCAACACACCAGTCAGCACAAAGGCACCTATTGCTTCGTTCAGGCTAGCACCAGATGCGCCCGTCACCAGCATCGCCGCACCGGATGTCGACCAAGCAGTGGTAATGGGGGTTTTATAACGGATGGAGAGGGCAATACCTGAAATTCCCATCCCTAGGCCTAATGCCAAAATCCACGAACTGATTTGCTGTGGGTTAGCGCCAAGTGCCTGAGCGGCTTGAAAAACAATAACAACTGAACTGGTGAAACCCACCAATACCGTCACGAATCCAGCATTAATTGCTGAAAGAGACATATCCTTCGCTATCTCTTTAACTACTTTAAATAAATTAGCCATAATATTTTGTCACTATCCTTTTCACAATATCAACAGCACAATAACATGTTTTATAGTGCCAGATAATATTTATGCAAATAATAATTAGCAATAAATAATAGGCACTCATATTAATATAACTTAATAAAGAGCACCTATACTCGACGCTAATAAATATATTTACTAAATATGGCTTAAACAGGCTTCTGAACTTGTTTACCTCCAGAACCCCAGTTATCTAATGCCACCTCGTCAATCACAACGGTGGTTAGGCTTTCTGGTTTTCCGAGTACATCTTTTAGTACTTTTGCAACGCCTTCAATTAGCTCTGCTTTTTGCTCTCTAGTGATACCTGTTGGCGTTGGTGTCACTTTAATATTTACGTACGGCATTATATTTATCCTTTGTCTTACTCGCTGCCTCATTGACAGCCTATGGTTAAGAAGCAGCTCGTGCTGGTGACGGTTCTAACACCGTTGGGTAACCGTGTTCACTCCACCAGCTCAATCCACCAATGAGCTCTTTCACATTCAACCCTAATTTCGCCATTTTGAGTGCGCCATTGGTTGCCGCGTTACAGCCCAAGCCGTCACAATACGTGACGTATAAGGTGTTTTGATTAAAGTCAGCGAGGTTTTCCGCCGTGATGTTTTTGTGCGGATAACTCACCGCGCCATCAATGTGTTTTTTGTTGAAAGACGGAGTTTGTCTCACATCAAGTACCACAACGTCTTGACCCGCTTTCATCGCTTCGTGTAAATCCCACGCATCCATTTCATACGCTAATTTACTTTCATAAAATTTGATTTGATCCACGATGTTAATCCTTACGCGACTTCTTCAAGTTTGCTTGGCTTCACATTATCGTAAAAATTCGCGTCTGCGCGGATGAAACGGCGCTCGCGATCTGCATCAAAATAGGCACTTTCAACAATCAGTTCGTTGTCTTCTTTACAAATTTCTAAGTGGAACTTTGTTGGACCTTCGTAACCATAGTAATTACGTGGAATTTCAATCATTTCTGCACGCTCTTTGTCATAACGAGAATCTGCTGAAATAAAACGTAATGAGAACGCATCACGTGCTTCAAGTGGACCTGCTTCTAAAGGTGCACTGCGGTGTAAAACGTACTTGTCGAATAGAATGACATCACCAAGCTCAAAATCATCTTCGATTGAGAAGTATTCAAGCAAACGAGCAATACCACCTGAGTTTAATGGGTCGTCACGAAGTGCTACGTAGTCTTCAAATTCAATACCACCTGACTTGATGTGTTCATCCATACATCTGAATACAGCTGGGTCAATGAAGTCATACATGAATTCACCCGAGATGATGTCACGCGGCACGTAGCACATACCACCACGTTGCTTCTTACTATCGATTGCATGTAATGGTGCCCAAAGCGTCGTACCGTTGTCTTCTGCACGGTTAAAACCAAAGCTTTGTGATTCGATGTGCCATGTAAAGCCTTTGTTTACTTTACCTGGTTCACTGCGTTTTAAGCTAAAACCCACGCCTTGCGTGTAGAACAAGTCTTCTTGGCACAGTGACAACATCACGTTTTGGAACATTTCTTCTTCAAGTAATTCAAAAATCGTTTCGTCACCGTTACAAAGATCATAACGCAACTTATCAAACCCTTTTTGGTAGTGGTCTGTTGGCGTTTCAAACTCATCGTTTACACGTGCTTTCAAAAACTCAATCATCTCTAGCGAGAAGAATTGCTTTAATACAACGAATCCTTGACGTTGGTATTTCTCGACATGATCCGCTGTTAGTTGGAAATCTGGGTTTAACTTTCTCATTTTACTAGTCCTTTTCTTTGTCAGAATTAAATAAACATTGCTACATTTTTACGCTGAAGCTTTCAGCAAAACTGATGGATAATCCGGATTTTTGAAAATCCGTTTTCTCGTAAATTGGCCCAAGTGCAGTAGATCTGGGTCTGATTTCGAAATCGCCTTTTGTTCAATCAAATGGCAGATGAATTTTTCAATCCAAGCCTCTGTTGGCTCCTCGAAACGACAGCCCAGTTTCTCCAACTTTCTGAGCGTGACGCTGTGGTCGTAAATCACGTTACGTGGGCTTCTCGAACTCCATAATTTGCCAAGTGCAAAATCGGAATCCACCGTACTGTCGAGCCACCCAAACACTTCACCGAAGGTTTTGTTTGTCGAGTGGTTTAACGTAAAGCCGTTATTTGCTAACGCTTTATAGAGCGCCTTCATAGAGAAGTAGTGAGGTGTATCCACATGGAAAACCCCCGGGGCTTGTTCGTGATCTAGAGACAACTTCACAACGAATGCGGCAACCACATCCACAGGGCTTAAGTTCACTTCTTCATCGATGCTTGTCGGCAACACCCCAACTTTCGCCGTGGCATTCAAGAATTGAATGAGGCGATTCGCTTTGGAATTGCGCTGGAACTTACCTGTAATGGAGTTACCCGATACGTTACCTGTTCGGTAAATATACGCACGGTAGCCCTCAACGATGTGGCTATTCACCAACTCTTCGGCTTGATACTTGGTTTTCTCGTAACCGTTTTGGAAATCTTGACCGATGTTCAGTGAGCTTTCTCTAAACTTCACCATGTCACGATTCACACCACATACGGCCAACGTCGACATGTAGTGCAGGTCTTTGACTTTGCCCACTTTTGAGAAATTGATGATTTGTTTTAGAGGAACAATATTTGACTCATAAAACTCTTGCGTTGAGCCAATTAAGCGTGTGTCTGCAGCTAGGTGGTAAATCGCATCAACGACGTTTTTCAGCCCTTCATACTGTTCGTCACGAAGTCCAAATTGCGTGCGTGTTAAATCGCTGTCTAACACCGCAATCCGACTTGCGTAGGTTTGCCAATCTTCATCACTGAAGTACCAACACCAATTGTCATATAGGCGTTCTGCGGCTGATTTATCCGCTGAAGAACGAACCAAGCAGACAATCTCAGCCGACGTGGTCTCTAACAGTTCTTTTAAACAATGCACGCCGATAAACCCGCTTGCGCCTGTGAGCAGAACCGTACCGTAGTGACGCTGGTGCGTTGACTCCGACGCTGAAATAAAGCCCTCAGGGCAATAATGGATGGCACCCGTGCTGGTTCCTTCCGTTAATACCGGAGCCATTACCGCCGATTGGTCAACCAAAAGACTGTTTAAACGATCGCGATAGCGCTCAAGTAGCGCAACGATTTGTGCTTTTTGGGTTTCATCGCAAACCGACGGATAGGATATATCGACGACGTATTGCCCATGCATTTTTTGAATAGACACTTTGATGTCGTGGAAACGAATATTATCTCGGCCACGACATGGCCCAATGTCCATCGTGCTTGGCGTTAAGGCTAAGCGGTCGTCATGTGGGAAGTCCGTGTCACCCAAGTAATTGAAACAAATTGGGGCGTGGTATAGTGTTTCAACGTCCTCGATGTGTTTTACTTGCCAACTTTTTTCGACACCTAAATTGACTGCACTATCAAACTCTTTTTTGGTGTTCAACAGTGTTTGGTCAATCACGTAAGCATCCACATCCACTTCAAACGGATACGTTGAAGTATGCCACCCAACGACGCGTGAGATATCCACTTCAGGGTCAAACGACACACGACCATGGCTTTCAACATCAATGCATACGCGGTTTGCGTTGTTCAACTTACCGTATTCATGTGCCAATGTACCCAATAAAAGTGTGTGTAGCGGGACGTTCTTAGCGGCAGATGCAGCCTCCAATTCAATCGAATGCTCTTTGGAGTACGCGAACCAGAACGTATGCGCGTTACCTTCCGTGTGCGGCATTTTTGACGCGAATACCGAAGGCTTAGGATCTGTGCTAACCGAGGACGACGTGTCTTTTGCAATTGACGAATCAAGGTGGTCAACCCAATCCCAGAAGCTGCAACGCACCGGGTTCGACACAATGTCGATTCCGTCAATTAAATCACCATAAAGCTGTGACAACTCACTGGTGATGATGCGCCATGAAATCACATCTACACTGATGTGGTGCGCCACGAGCAACAAGTAACTTTCAGCGTCGGTTGTTTCAAAAAGGTGCGCTTTAAACACTTCGCCAGACGCAAGGTTAATTGCCTCTTGTACCGCTGTTGATTGCGTTTTAATGAGTGCGCGATGATCTTCATTCGCAGGCAAGGTAGAGCGACTTAACACACTATCGATTGACGCGTTAAGCGGCTTGGCAAGGTAATGGCCTTCATGACGCACAAATGAGGTTCGGAGCAATTCGTGCTGTTCACACAAAATACCCATCGCCTGCTTCAACACGTCAAAATCAACGCGCTGGTCGATGCGGAACATCAACGCTTGGTTATACAGATCAGGTGATGCAAGCTCTTCTTTAAAGAAGAAATCTTGCGCGGCTGCAAACGTAGTGACTTCCGTACGCTCTACAACTTTACCGGCTTTATCCGCTGATTCGCGGTTTTTCACCACACTTTTGACGATTCCATCGATAGTCGGTGTGTTGTTAAAATCGAATGCTGACAGCGACAGTCCTTTATATTGCAAATTCGCGACTAGTTGCACCGAATCAAGTGAGTTACCACCTAATTCAAAGAAACTGTCATGGATGGTGTAGTCGGTTTTCGCAATGTATTTGTGGAATATCGGCTGCACGCCGAGGTAGACCTCTAACTCGACACCGTCGTAATCTTGGTCAATTGACGGTGCATCTGAGCTAGTCGCTTGATTTGCCAATTCTTCCGTAAGTTTCTCGGTCAAGATAGCTTTAATGGCTTTAACGTCTGTTTTACCATTCTCATTACGCGGGAAGTCTTCCAACACGTAAATACGCTGTGGCACCATATAACCCGGCATAACGTTTTCAAGGCGAGCCTTCATGTCAGCACAGGGTTCACTCGGTGGCGTAATTGCGGCAACTAACCATTTCTTTTGGTTCAATTCAAAATACGCAACCGATGCGCCAAAGATAGGTAAGTTGTCACGCATCGTATTTTCAATGCTTTCCAACTCGACTCGATAGCCATTGATCTTCACTTGGCGGTCTAATCGACCAATAAAGCTGGTAATACCATCCTCATCGATGTCTACATAATCACCCGTTTTGTAGCAACGCACAGCACGGCCATCATTGAGTTCAATGGTAATAAAGCGATTCGCGTTTTCTTCTGGCAAATTGCGGTAGCCTTTTGATACAGAAGGCCCTGCAATCAACAATTCCCCTTTTACCGAGCTTGAGCGGTAATGCCCTTGCTCATCTAAAATGTAAAATGTCGTTTCGCCAAACGGTGCACCAATTGGGATCACGTCACCTGGAATGAGTGCCACGTGTTCAAGGCTTTCTAAACGTAATGCAGCTACTCCAACGGTGGTTTCAGTCGGTCCATAATGGTTAAACACGTTGCTTACTGTGTTTGAACTCAATACCTTTTCAACGACAGTTTTGAGTAATGGTTCGCCACCAAAAACAAGGTATTCTAGGTGTGGGTATGGGTTACCACTCAATTGATGAGCATCTGAAACGGCAGACCAATGAGATGGAGTGATCTTCACAAATTCAATGCGATTCGTAACAAAGTACTCGAATAACTTGATCGGGTCTTTACGTGTGTATTGATCGATAAGGTGCAAGCTACCCGCTTTATAGAGCGACAAGAACAATGAGGTGTTTCCAAGATCCGCCGCTAAGGTGCTTAAGTGACCATAGTTAAGCCCCTCAGGCACCTGTGTTAGTGAGGCAATAGACTGAGTGTAGTGCTCAATATTTCCGTGACTCACTTTAACGCCTTTTGGCTTGCCCGTTGAACCCGAGGTATACAACACATACGCGACGTCTTCTTGCGTTAATGCTGGTAAAGTAATGTCGTCGGAGGTTGCTCGTGTTAGTTCTTCAAAAATAAAACATGGAACAACGTCAGAGAATATCGCCGCTTCTTTCGCATCCGCTAAGACGAAATCAGGTTCAATGTTTTTTGTGTGAATCACGCATTCAATGCGCTTCTCTGTCATTTCTACGATGGTGTAGGCAGCGCCTGATAGCATGACAGCAAACATGCTTATAACGGTGTTGATGCCACGATCTGAATAAATCGCAATAACATCACCACGTGATACGCCTAAACGTACAAGATTTTTGGCCATCATCGTCGCTTGAGCCGCCAATTGAGCGTATGACACGCTTTTTCCTTGAGCGACTACAGCATTATCATGTTCAAATTTTAATGCGTTGTTTAATAAGGCTTGTACTATCATTTTGCTTAACTCCCCTGTGCAGAGAACATTCATACCTCGGTATTAAGCACGTCGTCTGGTTTTAGCTTCCCTGACAAGAGGTATGTCATTTCATGGATTTAAAGTGAGCAAGCGGTCACGAGAGTGAAACTCTCGCCACGCCTGCCTGCACTTTGGAAATTAAACGTTATGACCGTGAGCAATGAACGCTTGCTTTGTCTTCTCGTGGTTCAATAAACCCATTTTTTCAACACACTCAACAAGTTGAAGAGTTGTCTTTTCAATGTATGCATTCATTTTGCCAAGATAAACTTCTGCCGTGTCATCCAGAATTTGCTGTGTTTCTGCTTCAGTGAAACCACTGGCTAACAACACTTTGCGGTCAAAATCTCGTTCTTCATCGCCTTTCAAATATTCGTCGATGTACGCTGGTAAGAACTGACCGATTTCGTCTTTAACTACGTCAGGTAATTTCACCCAGTAGTTTGTCGTTGCCGTCATGAAGAAACTCGCGTGGCGGCCTTCGTCTGCTACGTGGTCTGTCATTACTTGGTTAAAGGTTTCCGTTGCGCTCTTTTCTTCCCCAATCGCCAGCAAATCTTTTGTCAACGTATGCTCCGCAAGCGTGACTGACAATAGTTGGAAATGGTGATGAATTTCTGGGCTCAATACCTGGTATGCATGACGTACAGCATCTAAGTTGCCGTTTGTTTGCGGTACTTCAAGTGGTTGAATTGCATTTTGTTCTTTCATTTGCATGATGAAATCCAATGCAACGTAAGCGTGGTAACCTTCGTCGATAACGATAGCTAACGCTTCACGTTTAGTGACATCGCTGAAGCCTTCAATCACGTTATTTACGATGTTTAATGAACAATCGATAACAAAACGCGTTTCCAACAAACCAATTTCATACATGTAGCGATACGCTGATTGCGCCAAAATATAGGAAATTGTCTCTTTACCTTTGTTGATCACCATTGGGTGTGACACTAATGGCTGACGTGATGGCGGGAAAATGTACTCATCACTGTTTAAGCTAGGTACGATGATACGATCAGTTGTTCTAACCGTTGCTTTTCGGTACCAATGCTTAATGTTATTTGCTTCTTTCTTCACGTTTTCTACATTTGGTAGAATTTTGGTTGCTAAATTGCTCATGGTTTAGATCCTTTAAAATTGGTATTCAAAATTGAGTCGGTGCGCTTTGCTACAGTAAGCGCACGCGGTAATTCATTTACTTAATTTGTTCTGCGATCGATACCGCTAACGCTTCAGCAAAACGGATGATGTCGTCGTTTGTATGTGCGTCATTCAAGAAAATGGGCTCTTCCAAACTTGGTGCCATTAGGAAACCTTTTTCACGCATGGCTAAATGCACGTTTTTATAGATTTCATATTCTTGCTGTTTCACATCGGAATAGTTCTGCATGTCGGCACCTGAACGTCTAAATGCGATGCCAGACAGTGCGCCAAAACGAGTGAAGTGGAATGGGATGTCGTATTTTTCGAAATTCTGTTTGATTTCTTTTTCAAGCAACGCGCCTTTTTCATCCATTGCTTCATAGAAACCAGGTTTTGCCATCAAATCTAGGGCAGCATTACCTGCAGCCATAGTGATTGGGTTACCAGCGAACGTGCCTGATTGGAACACTTTATTGCCGATTTCGACTAACTTCATGAACTTCTCTTTACCACCGTACGCGCCAACTGGAGCACCACCACCGATGATTTTGCCAAACGTCGTTAAATCGGGATCGACACCAAGTAACGCAGACACACCACCGAAGCGGAAACGGAAGCCTGTAACCACTTCGTCGAAGATGAACAGTGAACCGTAATCTGTACACAACTGTCTGATGTCTTGGTGGAAGTGAGCATGTGGTTTAACAAAGCCCATATTTGTTGCAAATGGCTCAACAATAACCGCTGCAATTTCATGACCACGTTCTTCGAAAATTTGACGCAGTTGCTCAGAGTTATTGTATTCACACATGATCACATTGTTTTCAGCTACGCCGTTTGTCGTTCCTTTCACTGCCACAGCAACATTACCACCTGGTTGCGCTAACAATGCATCCGCATGACCATGGTAGGAGCCTACAAAGCGTACGAAATATTTACGGTCAGTGTACGCACGAGCAATGCGAAGTGCAGTCATAACCGCTTCACTACCACTGACAACAAAACGGAGCTTGTCGATAGCTGGTGTGCTTTCCACAATCTTTCGTGCTAATTCTTTCTCTATCTCTGTAGAGAGCCCCACAACTAGACCTTTGTCTAGTTGAGCAGCGACTGCTTGAGAGATTTCTTCACGTGAATGGCCGAGGAAAATTGCCCCAAAACCACTTAGAAAGTCCGTGTACTCACGACCGTCTACGTCAATGATTTTGGTGCCTTTCGCTGATTCCAAAATGATTGGATCACCGCCTACAAGCGAGAAAGTTCTCATCGGTGAACTTACACCATTTGGAATGTACTTGTTTGCTTCGTTAAAGATAATTTCTGATTTACGGGTCATTTTATGGCCTACATATAATTAAAGTATTCGTTACTCACTCAGCGCATTCACCATTCGGTTCGTTCAATAAGTGTGCGTGTTTATGAGGCCAATTATTCTTGCATTGCTCGAAATCAACAACTGCAACATGTTACAGTAGATTAACTTATCGCCTTAAAGTTTAATAAGTTGTAAATTAAAACAAGTTGTAAAACCGATACTTACCCGCTATGAAATTAATCACACACACCTGCACTACAGCACTCTTAATCGTCACTACTCCGCTACTTGCGGCATCACCGTCTTTAACTTCTTATGGCATTGTCGCGCTGGCAGGCGAGGACGTGCAGTACACTGATGAGTCTTTATCCGATGACAGCAGTGCTTTTAGAAGCAAAGCTTCACGCATTGGTATAAAAGGTGAAGAAACGTTTTCAGACAATGAACACGCCTTCTATTTATTGGAATATGGTGTGAACTTAAAGACACAAAAAAAGGACGACTCGTTTTTCTTACGTGAAGCCGTTGTTGGACTTAAAAATCAATATGGTAGTCTTAAACTCGGCTTCAGTAATACGCCGTTTAAGCTTTCTCAAGGTCGTGTTGATGCATTTAACGATGTGGTTGATTTACGCACCTTTTTACCGGGTGAATACGTAGAAAACATGGTGGTTGTTGAATCCGCATCTCTTCACGGTGTCAGCGCAGCGGTTGCCTATGTCCTAGTTGATAAAGACGGGGATAAGCGTGAACGCCGAGGAACCTCGAGCAGTCTTAAATACCAACACGACAACCTCTATGTTGCACTGGCTTATGAACAAAACATCACGCAACAAGACTTGCTCAGGTTATCGGCAACCTATCAGTATGAACAATGGCAAATCGGGGTGTTAACTGAACAGAGCGTCGCGACGGAAAACAATCTCGACAAGCAATCCGGCCAACTGGTCAGTGTACTCTATCATTTGGACAAATTAACGTTCAAAGCGCAGTGGATAAATGCTCGCTTTACGACGGGCATCAAATCCTTCTACGGGATTAAGGGTGATAACAATGCTAGCGTCACGTTGGGTGTAGATTACCACCTCAGCCAACATAGCACGCTGATGTTCTATGGTGCTCATGGTGAGGCAAAGTCCAATCAACATGGTAAACAGGAAGCGGATGTCATTGGCCTTGGCATGCGAGTCACATTTTAGTCGAAAAGTGTAAATCAATGATTCGGGCACCAATAGGTGCCCGATTGGGTGTAGCGCTAAATCATTAAGCTGGGTAGCGTGACTTTAAGCCTTCATACACTTGCGTTGCGAAGTCAGACGCACTGGTATCAAGTGATTTAACCACTTCAACTAGATGTTCGTTATCTTCTTTGCCATCCCAAACTTTGATGTAAGTACCGTCTTTATAACCGAAATCTTGGCGGAAGAAATTCAACGTATTTTTACCAACATAACCACGATATAAATCATCAAATGACATACCGATTTGAGCCATACATCCCGCAAATGCCTGCGCATCAAAACGCTTTTCGGTGACTGCTGCACCCGCTAGTTTTTCGAGCGTTACTTTAAAGTCTTCGCCTTGGACTGGCGCGTCTAGCTCCGTGTTTAAATGCGCTGCGATATCCGCAAACGATGTTTTGCCATCAATACGCAGTGACAATCCAAAATGGAAAATATCCACCAGCTCAAGGATCACTTGTTCTGTGTCCGGCGTTTGCTTTTTCCACCATTTCCAACCGTAGTGGTCTAACATTTCTGCACATTCAACCCAAATAGCACGATACCAATCAAAGCCTTGGTCAAACCAACTTTCATGTACTTTGGTGTTCATCGCATTTTGCATTTCAAGCATAACAACTAGTTTTGCAACGTTTGTAGACATCTTCCACTCTCTTCAATTTCTTTGTTTTTATCATACGCTATGGCAAGCGGCTCGCTCAACTTTCAACGTGCTTAGGCTGTCAGTAATTCCATTGGTGGAGACACAAACAGTTTACCGGTTGGCACTTCAACAACCGCGCTCAGTACAGGTCCATGATTTAACAGTAGCTGTACATCAAGGTTACCTTCTATCGTCTGGGCAAACGCGCTATTCACTGCCTCAACATTAAACTGCTCAACATGAATGCTCACACTTTCTTCTTCTGTTGGTTCTTGCGATAACGCTTCAATCGCATCATCCGCCAATACGACGGTGAGTTCTAAATCCACTGCATTCATATCGCGAGTGGCGAGTGTGTCATTGAGTTCAAACAACCCAAAAGTCAGCACAATCTTATTTTCTTCGTTCACGAGTTATTTCCTAAATTACCAAGGCAACGCTTCGCCATTTGCATGCCAAAAGCTACCCGTATTATCTAAATTCAACGCATCAATTCGAGCCATTAATCGAGCTGCCGCTTCGTTTGGCGAAATATCACCTGCAAACCCCACCATTTGAGTTTGCACAAATCCTGGATGCAATAACGCAAGGGCGATGCCTTTCGGTTTCAGTTCGTGCGCCAAACTAATACTCGCCGCATTCAATGCCGCTTTCGACATACGATAGCCAATGTAACCGCCTGAACTATTGTCTGCAATTGACCCCATACGACTTGTGATCATGGCCACTTTGCTACCACGGTTCAAGCATGAGCACAGAGCATGCGTTACGCGGATTGGGGCGATGGCGTTTACTTGAAGCTGCTGTTCCAACGCGTCAAAATCGAGACTGTCTAATGTCTCGTTGTGGAAAAGCCCAGCATTATTGATTAGAAGATGGATTGCACGCCCCCTCATGTGTTGTGCAAGCTTGGCGACATCGTTGGCTTCAGTGACGTCTATTCCTTCTAGTATGTCCACGCCCAACTGACGAAGTTCCGAAGACGAAGTACGAACAACCGCGACAACTGAATAGCCGAGGCGCTGATATAGCTCACATAATGCCAACCCGATCCCTCGGCTTGCACCAGTAATAACCACCGTTTGCTGTGTGTGTGCCATTGTCTCTTCCCATCAAAAATAAAGGGGCATTATAGCCCCATCGAATACTTATACCAATTAATGCAAGGAGACGAGATCACCTTTTTGCGCTCAAGCCAACTCAACATCGCCCATTGACGACTGAATAATCGAGAATACGGCCCCACTGGGATCGGTGACCACAGCAAATCGCCCAACCTCGGGAATGTCTGTCGCCGGAACACACACCTCACCGCCCAAGTTGATGACGTTGTCCGCCATGGCATCGGTGTTTGCAACGGCAAAGTAGACCATCCAATGTGCTGGAATATCTCCCCACTCTTCGGTCATTTCCATGAGCCCTGCGATAGGCAGGCCATTTTGACAAAACAACGAGTACTCCATACCTTCCATGGGTTTTATCTGGACTTCCCAATCAAACAGCGCACTGTAAAATGCTCGACTTTTTGACGCATTTTTACTCACCAGTTCATGCCAGTAAGGCACATTTGTTTCTAATTTACGTTGCGTGCCCATGTGATCACTGCCCTGCCATAAAGCGAACACCGCACCACCCGGTTCATTCAACATGACCATACGCCCAGCGCCTGGCACATCATGAGGACCATGAATGATCTCAGCCCCGAGGGCGGTGGCCTTTACTGCCATTTCATCCACGTTGTTCACAGCGATATACAGTAGCCAGTGACTTGGGATTTGTTCAGCTTGTTGAGATGCCATCATTTGATACATTGCCGCGACATCAACCCCGTCTTTTTGCGTAATGGTGTAAAAGCAATCGGCACCAATGGGTTGATCGATAGATGTCCAATTAAATAACGTTTGATAGAATTGCTTAGCGGCCTTCCAATCACTTGAACAAAGCTCTGCCCAGCAGAATGTGTGAACGGGTGAAGAAGAAACGATAGCCATAATTTTGCTCCTTGTTTGCGTTCTGTCAGTTAAGCAGAATCTCACTATTTCGCAACTTGCACTTCTTTACAGATTTTCCATTGCAGAGCCAAAATGGATGCATTACCCTGTCCCGCAAAGTCTATGGGGCAGGCAAATATCGTTATGTCGATAGCCTCTCCCTTGACGCCATTTACTCATTTAACCTCAAGAGATAAAGCATGATAAACAAGCCCAACGGTGACGGTATTCTGCGTGTGATTAAAGCCACTGATTGTTCTCGAAAAGGCATGATTGCCGCATGGCAAAACGAGGCTGCTTTTCGCCAAGAAGCGATGCTTGCATTGGTTATGTTGCCTGGTTCATTTTGGTTGGCACAATCTTTAGGTCATTGGGCATTACTGGTGAGCGTATTGCTGTTGGTGATGATTGTTGAACTACTCAACTCGGCTATCGAGGCCTTGACCGATCGCGTGAGTTTAGAGCGTCATGAATTGTCTGGGCGCGCCAAAGACATGGGCTCCGCTGCGGTGACATTCAGCTTGACGATCGTTGCTCTTGTGTGGGGCACGGCACTGTACGATAAACTTGTCTAACGACTTATAAGGCGAAGCTTTAGCTTCGCTTTTGATTATCCAACTAAGTAAGTTGCTGTACCGAAAGCAATTTGTATACCTTCGTTGTTGTGTAATTCCATCCGACACACACACACTTTATTACCCGAACGAATGAGCTGTGCGCTGGCAACAAAGGAATCACCGCGTCCTGGACGAATAAAATCCGTTCGAATATCAATCGTCCCCAGTGTGGCCAGTTTACTTGGTACGGTATGAAGCTCCGAGTCGGGGAGTTTATCAATGATGGATGCCGCAGCTAACATTCCACCCACGTTATCCAAAACGGCGGAAATAACCCCTCCATGAAGAATTTTCTGCGTTGGATTACCAATAAATTCGTCTTTCCAAGGCAAGACGATCTCTGCACGCTCAGCATTCAACACCGCAACCGAGATACCAAGAAATTGGTTATACGGCATTTGATTTACAAAAATCCATTCAACCTTATCTATTAACGCTTTTTTATCCATGAGCTTATTCAATGCAACTGGTACGATGAGCTCACCCTACTCGCTTTCTCGTACCGCATCAACCTAAAAAAGCTAAAGACATCCCCAACAAAAACTTCTAGAATGCCCCGCATGAACCAGATAGCCACTCCTATGCCTGTTACGCTTGATGTGCAATCTATTTTGAATGACGTTTTCGGCTATCACGAATTTCGTGATGGTCAACGCGATGTTATTCAAGCAGCACTCAGCGGCAAAGACAGTTTAGTTTTGCTTCCAACCGGAGGTGGAAAATCCCTTTGCTATCAAGTTCCTGCTTTGGCTCTCAGTGGACTCACGGTTGTTGTGTCCCCACTGATATCGCTCATGCAAGACCAAGTCGCACAGTTGCAAGCATTGGGCGTTGCCGCAGAATTCATCAATAACAGTGTTGCCCGCGAAGACCAAGTGGAGATCTATCGCCGCTTGCACGAAGGTGAAATTAAACTGCTTTACGTTGCACCTGAAAAAGTGCTGCAACGCGAGTTTATTGAGCGCCTGCACCATTTGCCATTATCCCTGTTTGCCATTGATGAAGCGCACTGCGTATCTCATTGGGGCCATGATTTTCGACCTCATTATTGTCAACTGAAACAACTCAAGCACGCTTTCCCAAATGTCCCAATGATGGCATTAACCGCAACCGCAGACACCGCGACACGGCGCGATATTGTGCATCAGCTTGCTCTGCAAAACCCGTTTATCTATACGGGGAGCTTTGATCGCCCTAACATTCGTTACACCATCGAAGAAAAATTTAAACCGATGGCGCAGCTTATGCGTTATTTGCGCACTCAACAGGGTCAAAGTGGCATTATCTATTGCACTAGTCGCAAACGCGTTGATGAAGTCGCCGAAAAGTTGAGCGAAGCGGGGTTTAATGTTGCAGCTTACCATGCGGGTTTATCAAACGAAGAACGGCAGTTTGTGCAAAGTGGGTTTTCTCGTGACGACATCCACATTGTGGTTGCAACGGTCGCGTTTGGCATGGGGATCAACAAGCCCAATGTGCGGTTTGTCTTACACTACGACATTCCTAAAAGCGTTGAAGCCTATTATCAAGAAACCGGTCGAGCTGGCCGAGATGGACTGGCTGCTGAAGCCATTATGTATTTTGACCCAGCGGATATTGGGCGCGTACGTCGCTTTTTTGAAGACATTGAAGACGAGCATCGCCGACGAGTTGAAGAGCAACGCTTTTCTGCTATGGCTGCGTTTGCTGAAGCACAAACCTGTCGACGCCAAATTCTCTTAAACTACTTCAGTGAATATCAGCGCAACCCTTGTGGCAACTGTGACATCTGCCTAAACCCACCAAAACGATTTGATGGTACGCTGGTCGCGCAGCAAGCACTATCGTGTGTGTACCGCGCGGAACAACGATTTGGCTTTGGTTATATCGTCGATGTGCTGCGTGGTGCAAACACGAGTCGCATTCGCGATAATCAACATCACACACTAAGCACCTACGGACTTGGCAAAAACCACAGCAGTGAATATTGGCTCAGCGTCCTACGCCAGCTCGTCCATCATGGTTTGCTGGAACAAGATATCACGCAGGGCGCTACGCTGCGCTTAACGGAAGCCTCTCGTGCAGTGCTGCGCGGTGAATACACGTTAGAGTTAGCCGAGCCTCGCTTACAAGCTGTACACGTATACGAAGACAAATTGGCCAAGTTTAGTTACGACCGCAAACTCTTTGCGAAGTTAAAAAGTTTACGCAAAGAACTGGCGGATGCCGATGACGTTCCACCGTATGTGGTCTTTAACGATAAAACACTGGCTGAAATGGCTCAAAAAGCCCCGACGACAGACAGCGAGTTTTTGAAAGTTTCCGGTGTTGGCTTCACCAAATTAATGAAATACGGTGGGCCGTTTATGCAGCTCATCGAGAATCACCTCACTTTAGATGAATCCTAACAAAGGCCATTATGACCGCGCTCCACGTTGATGAACAACACACCATTTTATGGGTTAAACCAGACTTGTTTCCACACCAAGAAGAATTCGAGCTTTGGGCTACCGTCTTTTTGCATCACGACGCGTTAACTTGGCTTGAAATGCACACGGGTGCTGATCGCTGCCAAGTTCGATTTCGCTTTCAAGATGAAAGTTTTAACCTCAATTACGATTATTACTCTGACAGTATTTGGATAAGCCCTGAAGGGATAGAAGCGGAGGCGTTGCTGCTTCAACTTCACAAAATATTTTAAGCAAACTCGCTTGCGCCCATTACACTTAAAAGAAAACCATCTTTACAAAGTTATATAGGGCGCACAATGCAACTTGCTGTTTTTGAAAGCCTAACATTCAACGTTCCTCGTGGCTTCAGTCGCGCATACGGCGTTGTTTGGTTTTTCGCTTGCTTGCTCAGCACCCCACTTACGGCACAGGATTTTAGCAATGAAGCCTGCGCCAACGCGCACGATAAAAACCAAGAATCACTGGCTCCGAACCGACAGATTTTAGAAGCCAGTCCTCTACCAAACCGCCAGCCCAAACGAACCATACATCACATCGAACTTGTGCAACTAAATGTCTTCAACACCGATTTACCCGAAGAGAATAACGCACTGTTTCGATTTGCAAACCGTGCACACATCCAAACGGAGGCGGAGGTCATTAAGCAGGTTTTGTTGTTTCAAGAAGGCGATGAGTACCTACCTGAAAAATTAATAGAAAGCGAACGCTTACTTCGCCAGCAACGCTATCTTTATGATGCTCGCATATATGCCGATGTGGCTTGTGAAGGAGACATTCACATCACCGTCGTTACGCGTGATTTATGGACATTATTACCCGATCTCGGATTTAGCCACAGCGGAGGCGAGAGTAAAAGCCGGATCGGATTTCGGGAAACGAATTTGCTGGGCAAAGGAAAGCGCTTGTCACTTACCTACACCACCGATGAAACTCGCAAAGGGTATTTATTTGTCTATGAAGACCCCAATATCTGGGGCACTCGCTATACCGGTCGTCTTGATTATGCCGATAACGACGACGGACAAATGCACATGCTATCGATGGCCTATCCTTTCTACGCCCTCGATACACCCTATGCTTATGGTTTTGCTACGGGGTCGAACAAACGTACTGAATCTCTGTATGAGCGCGGAGAAGTGGTGCATGAGTTCAGCCAACAAACTGACCTACATCAAATTTATTTTGGACACTCAACGGCGGTTGCCCAAGATTGGACTCGCCGCATTATTTTTGGGTTTCAAGAAGACAAAGAGCATTTTACGTCGCTTTCAACCAGTACTCGAATCTTACCCACAGACCGCCTTTATCGCTATCCCTACATTGAATATAACTGGCTTGAAAACGCGTATGTCAAAGTCCGAAATGTAGACTCAATTTTTCGAACTGAAGATTTACAGTTAGGGTGGAATATCGGTGCAAAATTAGGCTACTCTGACAAAGGGCTGGGTGACGATGAGTCGAGATGGCTGTATTGGTTTTTTGCCTCAAAATCGCATTACGTCAATGATCGCAGTCTCATTAAATTTACCGCGCAAAGCCATGGCGCATGGAAAGTAGACAGCCGCGAAACTGAAAATCAACGCCTACAGTTGGGGCTTCAATATTACTACAACGATAACTCGACTGAATCCTGGTTTGCCAATCTTGAATACCAACATATTCGCAAGATGACCTCGGATAAACAACTCACTCTTGGCGGCGAAACCGGGCTTCGTGGTTACCCTGCTCATTACCTCCAAGGCGACTCTACATGGTTACTAAATATAGAAAGGCGCTATTACTGGGAATACGATTTATGGCAATTATTCAAAGTTGGCGGTGCCGTGTTTGTCGATGTTGGAAAAACAACGGGTAAGCCCCTATTTCAACCTGAACTTAGTACTCTAAGTGACGCTGGTTTCGGCCTGCGACTTGCACCAAGTCGCGCTAACTCCAATTTAATGTTGCACATGGATATCGCATGGCCAATACAAAAAGACGAAAAGGTTGATGCAATGCAATGGCAATTTACCGTGAAAAATCGCTTTTAACAGCCAATTTATTTATCCTACGCATTCTCATTGCAAAGGAGCTTTTACTGGCATGGAAATCATTCAATTTCTACAAAGCCAATATCGTCTGATCATTACTTTACTGGTGTTGCTGAGCTTTCCACTGTTTCAATCTGCGTCTGTGCGCATTCTGGCCAAAGTAACTCGAGGAAAAATTGATGAACACCGTCAGTTTCGCGCTGAGTTACTGCTAAAAATTATTGTGGCTATCATTTTATGCTGCGCCTTACTGGTCTTTTGGGGCATAGAACTAAAAGGGCTGCTGGTTGTGGGATCCTCGCTCTTTGCTGTTGCAGGCGTCGCACTTTTTGCGGCATGGTCGCTCCTGTCAAACCTAACTTCGTTTCTCATTATGTTTGTACAAAATGACTATAAAGTTGGCTCATGGGTCCGAGTGATTGATGGGGCAAACTTTATGGAAGGACGCATCGTTGAAATGGGGCTGATGAATGTGATGTTGCGGCATGTCGATGGTCACAAAATTGTTTACCCAAATAACTTGTTTGTCACGCGCCCTGTGCTTGTATTGAATGACGAACCACAAAAACAAAAAGTGATTGCACCGAAACGCACATTGGGACCGAAAAAATAAGTCCTGAAGTAAAACAAGAGAGATTGGTGTACTTGCGGCCAATCTCTCAAAAACCGCTCAGCCCACTTAGGAGTTACCGTAAAAATCAGCGCTCTTTAATTCATCAAAATCACTGACTTCATCGATAAAATCTTCAAGTTGCTGCTCAACGAGACTGTTTGCATGCGCAAAATACGCCAGATGAAAGACCGCGTCACCTTCATTCACTAAAGGCAACGTTTGTTGGCCAATCACAATCCCACTTCGCGGTGCGACACATTGCACTTCATTACTGCCAAGCGGATTATCAATAAAGGCGAGTATTTGTCCCTTAGCAACGCGTTCACCTAGGCTTACTTGCGCTCGAACAATACCATCCGTATCCGCACGAACCCAACTCGTTGCTGCAGCAATGACCGGGTCGGCTTTACCTTTTTTGCCTCGCCCTTTCATCATCTTGAGCTTCCGCATGACGTTTTCAACGCCCAACAGTCCGGCACCAATGGCAATCGGGTCAAAGCGCAAGGCTTCACCGGCTTCGTAAGTCACGACTGGGATCCCCATGCTGGCCGCTTCGCTACGCAAAGAACCATTTCGTAACGACGCATCGATGACCACCGGCGTACCGAATGCTTTCGCCATTTCAGCAGCATCTTGGTTACTTAAGTCGGCGCGAATTTGTGGTAAGTTTGAGCGATGGATTGCCCCGGTATGCAGGTCAATAATGTGCGTGCATTTCCCGACGACTTGGCGGTAAAAAATTTCAGCCATGCGAGCGCCCAGAGAACCTCGAACGGATCCAGGAAAACACCGATTCAAATCTCGTCTGTCTGGCAGATAACGTGATTTATGGATGAAACCAAACACGTTCACAACCGGTACGGCAATAAGCGTACCTTGCAGGGTTCTTGGATCTATTTTGGAGAGTAACTGGCGTACAATTTCGACACCATTCAATTCGTCACCATGGATGGCAGCACACACCAAAAGCACAGGCCCTTTGAGCACTCCGTTGACAACCTCTATCGGGATCGTCAACGGTGTGTGGGTGTATAATTTAGATACTTCCAAATCAAGCGTCCGCCTTTCGCCAACACCTACGGTCGTATCTAAAAGAGTAAAGGGTTGGTTTATCTTACCCCTCGGCACGAGTCGACCCTTTGCGTTGTTGAAGCGTTTTATCAATGTAGTCGATGATCATACCCGCAATGTCTTTGCCTGTTGCCGTTTCTATACCTTCAAGACCAGGTGAAGAGTTAACCTCCATAACCAATGGTCCACGCTCTGAACGCAGTAAATCAACACCTGCAACGCCAAGGCCCATTGCTTTTGCGGCTTTAACCGCCGTTCGACGCTCTTCAGGCGTAATACGTACCAGCGCAGCCGAACCACCACGGTGTAGATTAGAACGGAACTCACCTTCTTGCGCTTGACGCTTCATTGATGCAATCACTTTGTCGCCAATGACAAAACAACGAATGTCCGCGCCACCTGCTTCTTTAATATACTCTTGCACCATGATGTTAGCTTTAAGGCCCATAAACGCTTCAATTACGCTCTCTGCCGCTTTGCGCGTTTCCGCAAGCACCACACCAATGCCTTGCGTACCTTCAAGTAATTTAATGACCACCGGCGCACCACCGACCATCGTTAAAAGATCTTTAACGTCATCAGGCTTGCTCGCGAATCCAGTAATTGGCATGCCTACGCCGCGCTTTGACAACACCTGTAGCGAACGTAATTTATCGCGAGAGCGTGTAATCGCGACTGAGCCATTCGGCGTATACACATCCATGGATTCAAACTGACGCAAAACCGCACAGCCATAGAATGTCACCGATGCGCCGATGCGTGGAATAACTGCATCAAAATTCGTTAATTCTTCACCTTGGTAATGAATCTCAGGTTTATCCGAATTAATGTTCATGTAACAACGAAGTGCATCGATCACTTCCACTTCGTGACCACGTTGTTGCGCCGCTTCGATTAATCGTTTGGTTGAATATAGGGATTTGTTGCGTGAGAGCACACCTATCTTCATAATCTTGTAAGTCCTATTGTCCGGTTAAAAATGATGCTGCTGGGTCTACAATTATTCGGCCATTCATCGCCGTGCGCCCAAGCAACATTCTAAATTTCATTGAGTCTCGATTTGTTAGCGTGATTTCGATAAGCCAACGATGATCGGCAATTTCCAACATCGACTCGATAACAAAACGTCGTTCTCTGTGTCCACCCGAATCCGTTACTACACGGCTGTCTTTCACTTTAGCTTCACAACGTAACGTTGTTTCTGTGTCGTTTTGATGTGGATGAATCCAAAATTCCACCCATTGCTCGCCATTTTTTTTAAACGGTGTAACTTCGAAAGCATGTAAACAAGACGTCCGTGCTCCCGTATCGATTTTTGCTTTAATACGGTCGAGGCCCAGTTCTGGCAATGCCAGCCACTCGCGCCATCCTACTTGAAACTGTTCTGCCATCGTCTCTTCTTCGCTAAAAAAGTGCTTTATACGCTAACAGTTACAATACGCCAGCAAGATATTTTTATCCAATAAATAAGGGAATTTTATTGAGCTAACGATGTATATTTAATGACATTTAAACAATTAAAAAGCCTTGCAATACGTTAGATCTGAAACCGTTTGCTATTTAAACTATAAGCGATAAAGATATAAACAACTCAAAGAAACTAGCTTAGGTATTAGGATGAGAGAATTCAAAGGACTCGTACACGCCGTACAACTTGACGGGAAAGGTGGGTGTATTGCGATTCCAAATTTGGCTGAAGCCATGAACATGGCGACAAAAGAACAACCGCTTTGGGTCCATATGGACTTTAGTGATGAAAGTTCAATTGATTGGTTAAGTAAACAAAATTTATTCACCACCCTTGAACTTGAGTCCTTCATTGCGGATGAAACACGTCCACGACTCAGTAAAGCACAAAAAGGCGATATGTTGTTCGTGCGGGGCGTAAACCTTAATCCAGACCAAAGTCCAGAAGACATGGTCGCCATTCGCTTTTTCGTCAGGGACAATTTATTGATCACCTGTCGAAGACGTTTAATTCGTTCAGTGCAAGATGTACTTGGTGCACTTAAGCAGCAACAGGGCCCTACTTCTATTTCAGCGTTAGTCGATGAAATACTCAATCGCCTCACTATTCGAATGCAAGATGTCATCTACGCATTGGACGAACAGCTTGACGTTATCGAAGAACATGTTGAAGCGCATGCCCCACCGTATGACACAACAACACTGTCTCAATGTCGTCGCCAAGCAATTAGCCTAAAAAGACACATTCGCCCGCAAAAAGAGGCAATTTGGCAACTAGGTCAAGCAAAAGTCGACTGGCTCGAGGACAAAGATCGCTTAAAACTGGCCGAAATTGTCAATGATTTAACCCGTTATATTGAAGAGCTTGAAACCAGTATTGAACGCGCAAACGTACTGCATCAGAGCATGACCAGCCAAATGTCGGAACAACTTAACCAGCGTATGTACGTGATGTCGGTCGTCGCGGCACTCTTTTTGCCGTTAGGCTTTTTAACTGGATTACTTGGTGTGAATATCGGCGGGATCCCAGGCACTGAAAACCCATTCGCGTTTATACTGTTTGTTGTCTTTTTGGTGGTATTAACGTTTGGAATTGGCGTGTATTTTCGCTGGCGAAAATGGCTTTAAATTTGTGAGGATGCTGATGGCGCTCTCGACAGGGATCGAACCTGTAACTTGGCCTCCGGAGGGCCACGTGATATCCATTTCACCACGAGAGCGTTTCGCATGTTCAAAGAACTTCGCCATAATAATGAGATAACGCGTAAATTGCTAGTTTGGAACGTTTATATGGTTAATAAACCATCAAAAAACAAAAAAAACTATACAGACTGTTAAAAACGCGTTATTTAACTATCCTTTAAGAACAATAATTAAGTATGAGCGACTAATTTCCTAGAAAGCACGCTCATTCATCAATGAGGTATACAAATATGTCACTAATGACTACAGAACAAGTTGCAGAATTTTTAGGAGTGAAGGTTGAGCGTGTAAGACGTCTTGCTCGTGAAAATCTGTTGGTTGCGAAAGGCCAGGATGACGAAGGCGAACCAACCTTCGACAAAACGGACGTTGAAAAATATAAAGAGTTAGCACAACGTTTAGGCGGTATCTAATTTGCCTTACGACCACAAGTGAAGCTGCATGTCTAATTGTGTGGCTTCCCTTGTGTAGCCTCGAGTCAAATACCAATGTTTACACAGCACAATATATAAATAACGATAAACTTTGAGTTTTTCTTCATTTGCTTGTGGCGAACTGGTATCGAATTCGTGATAAGCCCGCAGCATACGCATCGCTTCACTCTCGGCCAATTGTAGACTCACTGCCAACGCCGCCAAATCAAAATACACATCATTAAACCCCGCAAATTCGAAATCAATAATTCGCAGAGACTCACCATCGCACAGTAAATTTTCAATGACTAAATCGTTGTGGCAATACGCGGTATAATCTGGAAAGTCATTTAAGCGTAAAAGCGCCTGAACCACAGCCTTACTTTCACTTTCATCGTTAAACACTATACGTTGAAACTCTTGTGTTAAGTCGATACTCCAATCTTGCTTAGAATGCTTTTTTGGTCGAAAACTCTGATGAACGTCTCGAAGCAGTGGTAGAAACCGAGTCCACTCTTGGCCGCGATAGACTTGTCCTGGCCAATAATCAAAGACAGCAACTTGGGCTTTCGTATGCCACGCAATGGGATTAGTGGTGATGTTTTTCAAGGAAAGACGTTGCTGTTGAAACAGCGCGTCAACCGGCATATGAGCTCGATACTCTTTCACTAAATAACGAGCTTTACCCACAACAAGCAAGTAATTGTTATTGTTCAACCCTTTTGCTAAACGGCTAAGCGAACAGGCTACATTCGTCGAATCAATTTTTAATAACGTCGTCGCCAAACCAAGCAATTGGTCACAATTCAACAAGTTTCTTTCCTGTGCGCTGTTCCAGTTCTTCATACCACGTTTTGAACCCCCACATTGCCATTAATGTATAGAAGACAAAGAGCGCCAAAGTAGGGTAATACCCTTTTGCGTAGTATAAGTACATTGAAGCGGCATCAATCACGACCCAGTAAAGCCAATTTTCCAACACTTTTTGAGCCACGAGATAGGTTGTCACAATGGCAAAGCAGGTTGTAAAGCTATCCAAGTAGGCCATCTCTGCACGCGTATAGTTATCCATAAAATAACCAAACACCAATGTTGCAACACCGGTGCACACGATCACCACGGTATGCTTTTCAAGTGACCATGACTGGATCTCTAACGGCGCTTGTTGCTTGGGATTTTTCCACCAATACCATCCCACAATGGCCATTACCATATAATACACATTGAGCAGCGATTCCATCAGAAGCGCCCCATTCCAGTACAACAAGGTATAAATCAATGTGCTGGCAAACGCCGCAGGCCAACACCAACTGTTTTCTTTAATTGCGAACAGCAAATAAACAACTGAAAAAAACACCGCGATGTATTCCCAATGCGACATCGCTGTAAAGCCAGTTAATGTCTGTGAAAAAAACTCACTCATGTTTTAGGCCTCTGGCGACAGATCTCCGCCGATGAATTTGCACACGAATACTGCTTTGCCGAATTGCTCATGTGAACGCTTTATTTCTTCTGTCAGCACACGCATAACCAGATCATAATCTCCAAACACTTGAGTCGACATCGTGTTGGTCAGTACTTGCAAACCTTCATGCTGATTCAGGCGATCGATAAAGTCTTTAATAAATGGAATATAATCACTGTGGAGAGGGTATTTACTGATTTCAACAGAGAGTTTCATTGGCTCGCCTTTTCGTTGTTTGTGCCTTCATTGTAACTGAAAAACACCAGAAAAGCCGAGCCGAAGTTCATGATCAAACGTTGATATCTACGATCCCAAGCGGCTTTGCCGTTTGCCACGCACCTCGAGTGAAATCGGGGATAGTAACGGAATCACTGCGGTTCGCGACCGATTGCGCCGACAATGGAGAAATCACTGACCACGCAGCACCATCGTAGACATCTTGATCCAACGCTTCGCCATTACGCAGACAATAAATCATGCGCCAGAACATTAAGAAATCCATACCGCCATGCCCACCATTGCGCTCCGCTTCCGCCCCCATTTTTTTCCAAAGCGGGTGGTCGTAACGTTGATACCAGCTTTCCATTTCGTAATCCCATTCGTGAAACGATTGCGATCCCCCTTCTTCCAGTGCAATGCGGTTAGGGAATCCGGCGAATACGCCATTCGTACCTTGGATTAAATTGTGGCGCGAATATGGGCGTGGCGTAGTGGTATCATGCTGCACCATGATACTGCGGCCTTGCACTGTTTTAATGAGCGTTGTATTCATGTCACCCGCGATGTAATTCAAGCGATTACGTTCGTGTTCGGGGGCGAATTCACGTCGCGCGTAAGCGGCACGGCCAAGAGCCGGTGAGCTCATTGACGTCAGATAATCAAAACGGTCGCCACGGTTAATGTTCATATATTGCGAAACAGGGCCAAGACCATGTGTGGGGTATAAGTTTCCGTTTCGGCGTGTGTGCCACGCGGTGCGCCAAGAGCCCGTCTTGTGCTCTATTTCCTTCATTTGCCAACGCAACTCGTGAATATAGGCCGCTTCCCCATGTAAAAGCTCACCGAAGACGCCTTGACGAACCATATTCAAGACCATTAACTCATCACGACCGTAATTGACGTTCTCCATCATCATGCAGTTCTTTTGGTTTTTTTCTGCGGTGTCGACAATGGCCCACATTTCTTCAACCGTCAAAGCCAATGGCACTTCAACAAAGGCATGCTTGCCACTGTTCATCGTATCAATGGCCATAGGCGCATGCCAACGCCACGGCGTAGAAATGATGACGATGTCAATGTCGTCGCGATTAAGCATCGCTTGATAAGCCGTGTCACTGCCTCGATATAACGTTGGCTTAGGAAGACCTCGTTCAACCAAAAACGCAGCGGAACGCTCAAGGACTTCATCGTGCGTATCACATAACGCCACAATCTGTGCCCCGTCGATATGGCTCATACGCTTAACATGGCCGAATCCACGCTGTCCGACCCCAATGAACCCCACACGAACAACCGGAATTTTGGGAACAACTAGCCCAATCACCGATTCTCCCTGACGACGAGGTGTCAACGTTGCAGTGGCATTTGATGAACTGGCGCAGCCAGCCACGACTCCCGCAGCCGCGGCGACCCCTGCGGCTTTTAAAAAGTCGCGACGATTCACGTGTTTCATTACATTTCCTTGGTGTTTCTTTTGTATCGAACCTAGCTCAAGCAGTTTCTAAAATCAAAACATTGCGTTCAGCAAACAAAAAAAGCGCCAAGGCGCTTTTTACAGTAATCATTGTCTTGTCGACGCGACTTTAAATCGCTTCCAGCATCGATTTTAAGACCGATTCTTGGCGACACACGTCTTGGTATAACGCAAATTGGTTACGGGCTCGCACCAAGTTATGCTCGGCGTACTTAGTCGAAAAATAGTTATCTCCGTCGAGGTAGTCCGTCAAAAAACGCAAACCAATCATAAACGGCAACACTTTCGCACCGAGCCAAAAACTCTGTAGTTCATCATTTGTAATAAATGGCGCAAGAGGCTTCGCATAGCCCTTCACAAGTGCATGAAAGATATCTTCTCGTACCTTAACGTTCTCTAAGTTTGTAGAGTCTTCCGCTTCGGGTGAGCAGCATGTGCGTACCATGTCGCCGAAATCGCACAACCAGTATCCCGGCATACACGTATCTAGATCAATCACCGCTTTGGCGACTTCTGTTTCAGTACAGAAAAGCATATTGTTGATTTTCGTATCGTTATGACATGGACGTAACGGCACATTGCGTAAATTGGCCAACTCATCCGCTAAACCAAATTGATCAAAACAAAATGCGATTTCATTTTGCGCGGTGACAACACGACCAACCACGTCCTTTGCCACTTTGTCTTTAAACAATTCAACACGCATCGCCAAATTGTGAAAATTAGGGATAACAGGAAACAATTGCTTGGCATCAAAGTCTTGTAGTGCAGCAGCAAACTGCCCAAACGCACTTGCTGCAATTTCTGCTTGCTCGGCGCTTTTCACGACTTCTTCGCTAAAACTCCCCCCGATAAATTCGAGAGCACGCCATTTTTCACCATTTATATCCGCAAGAAACTCGCCTTGTGTGGTTGGGAGATGTTTGATTATCTCCAGCGAATAAAGCGCGTTTTCTGCTTTTTCTGATAGGTGCTTTTCAATCAAACGAGCATTATTCACCAGCTGTTCCGGATCTGGAAATACGTCCGTATTCAACTTCTGCACGACCAAAGCCTGTTCTTTGTCACGAAGTAACATTGTTGTATTGATATGACCATTACCGATAGGGTTTAATTTTAGACCTTGCTCAGAAAGCCCAAACAGGCCGGCAAGTTCTACAGCGAGGGGTAAATTACTCATATCTAAACTACTCTTTGATGTCACTGGCTGGGCAGTTTGAATAGCGTCCCTGACGTGATTCATAAATCTTTTCCGAAATGCGTTCTAATTCTTGTTGGTAAGTCATACCAAACCAAGGCTGAGTTGCAGTATATACTGCAACCTCAATGTGGTTAGCAATGATTGCTTGCTGGATGCAATCGGGCAAATAGTACTCTTTTTTGACATCGGTGTCATACTTTTCCATAAATTCGCCAAACCCCGCCTCCAAACAAGGAATAATGGCTGGTGTTAAACCCCAAAACGTCATTGATGATGGTGCGCTACTATCAAGCAGGACTCTCGCGTCTGCATCTGTGCGCCCCGTTAGTTGCCCAGCATAAACGGCAATGTCTAAGTGCTCTACAACGAGTTCGAGTAACCCTTCTTTCACCTGACAAATACCTCGATTCACTCCACCCGACTCTGACAATGTGTGTTCCAGTGGATAAGCAACCATAGCGCACTGCGCGGACCTTTTGGCAAAATGCGCGACAATCTGTGAAAATGCATCATCACCATAGTAATCATCCGCGGTGATTAACACACTGGGTCCAATTATTTGGTTTCTAGCGCACCAAAGCGCGTGACCTGTGCCCCACGGTTTCTCTCGCGTTTGAGCTTTAAGCTCAAACCCTTTTGGTACGTTTGCTATACGCTGATTGACTAGGACAACCTCAAGATCGTTGGGAAGCCTCGGCAGAATCACCTCTCTGATCACTGTTTCAACTTTGTCATTAATGATAAGTACCACTTTGCGGATCCCCGCTTGATACGCGTCTAGCGTATTGAGCTCCATAATCGTTTTACGAAAATGAGGCAGTTCGGCGATTTGCTTATCGCCACCAAAGCGACTCCCAAAACCACCGGCTAGAATAAACAACGAAACAGAGACAGGATCAGTCATGCCATTGAACTAGATTTAGAAACAATAATAGGTTCGAGAGTCTAGCGTCATCAGGTGAAATTGCAATAGACCATAGGTCGAGCAACGTCATGCGAAGATGATTCACTGATCAAAAAGTTTGGCAAAGGTATTTCACTTCCAAATATTCATCCAATCCAATCTGCGCACCTTCACGACCCAAACCTGATTGCTTCATCCCCCCAAAAGGCGCGGCGGGATTGGATATTGCCCCCGTGTTTATGCCAACCATCCCACACTGCAGGGCATTGCCCACACGTTCAATTTGCCCGGCATGCGAACTGTAGAAATAGCTCGCTAAACCTTCCGGCACGTTGTTAGCGAAGGCGATGACTTCATCCTCAGTCGTAAACTGCTGAATGGCGATAATCGGGCCGAACAACTCTTGATTCGCCACCGCCATCTCAGCCTTAACTTCAGTCAAAATAGTGGCCGGATAGAAATTCCCACCCAAATCTTTCGCTTGATAATGCAAAGTAGCCCCCGCAATAAGCGCCTCGTTTACAACCGAAGTTACGCGTTCTTTTGCTTTCGCATTAATGAGAGGCCCTAAGGCAATACCCGATTGCAGACCATTTCCTTGTTTGAGTGTCGCTACTTTGGCCGTTAATTTCGTCAAAAATTCCTCATAACAAGCCGATTCAACAAACACGCGATTCGCTGCAATACAGGTTTGCCCCGCATTACGGTACTTTGCAGCTATCAACCCCTCCACGGCAGCATCTACATCCGCGGACGCAAAAACAATAAACGGCGCATTACCACCAAGTTCTAGAGACAAGCGTTTAATCGTCGATGCCCCCTGCTCCATTAAGCTTCTGCCCACTTGAGTTGAGCCAGTAAACGTAATTTTCTGCACCGCTGCTGAACCGCAGAAATAGGACGCGAGGGCTTTCGGTTCTTGTGTATGGACCAGTTGCCAATCTTGCACTTCGAAACCTGCTTCAAGTGCAAGATGATGTAGCGCAATAGCGCTAAGCGGCGTGGTTTCCGACGGTTTTAAAATAAAACTACATCCTGCGGCATAGGCTGGGGCGACTTTACGCGTGATCATCGCCAGTGGGAAATTCCATGGTGTAATACCAAACACCACCCCAACAGGCTGTTTAATCGTGGAGACTTTCTGATTAATGGCTGTCGCGGGAATGATTTGTCCGTAAGCTCGTTTCGCTTCTTCACCGTACCAAATTACAAAGCCTGCTGCGTAATCCACTTCGGCGAGCGATTCACTCAAAGGTTTACCACTTTCTCGTGTTACAAGTTCAGCTAACACATCGCGATTTTCAACAATCAACTCATACCAGGTTCGCAAAATTTGTGCTCGTTGAGTTGCCGTTTTCTGACGAAGAGCGGCTAACCCAGTTTGTGCATTAACGACCACTTTCGCTAATGAATCCAGTACAGTTTCCTCAACACGGGCAATGACTTCTTGAGTGGCAGGATCGTACACGGCAAAGTGGCCTGCTTGTGCTGACTCAGGTTGCTGCCAACCACCTTCAAAACGAGATATGATTTTATCCATAGCGTTACTCCTAGAAGTCATTAAATTGATGGAATTCATAGTGACGTGAACCGTTTTAACCCTAACTTTAGGGGAGAAAGGGTGAATTATCTCTTAACCTCGATAGATTTAATATCCACTGCAACACGAAACCTTCCATACACAAACAAAAAAGGCGGTTACTTTCGTAAACCGCCTTTTCTTTTCTGCATTCGATTAGTGATCTTCGTTCACGATATTCAGATTGTATTTCGGGATCTCGACAACTAAGTCTTCGTCTGCAATAACCGCTTGGCAACCGAGGCGTGACTCGGGTTCCAATCCCCATGCTTTATCGAGCATGTCTTCTTCTAACTCATCACTTTCTTCGAGCGAATCAAAGCCTTCACGAATTACAATGTGACACGTCGTACAGGCACACGATTTTTCACAGGCATGAGGAATCGCAATGCCGTTTTTCAATGCAACATCAAGTACTGTTTCGCCACTTTTGGCTTCAATTGCCGCACCTTCAGGGCAAAGCTCATGATGGGGTAAGAAAATAATTTGTGGCATGTTACACCTCGTCGATTGACTGCCCTTGCAGTACTCGCTTGATTGATTGGTCCATACGGCGAGAAGCAAATTCACTGCTCGCTTTATCTACGGCTTCGATTGCCGTTTTAATTTCATCTGGGTCTGCTGCGTTTTCGCGTTTCACATTTAACGCGTTCATAGCAACGCGAAGTTCATTAAGTTCTTCTTCATCCAATAAATGTGCGTCGGTCGCAAGTGATGCTTCAAGCGCTTCTAATACGCGTAACGCTTCAACTTGCTGCTCTTTGAGCATGCGTAGCTTCATGTCATCACGAGCATGACTGATGGACTCTTTCAGCATGTTTGCCACTTGGTCATCTGACAAACCAAAGGAAGGCTTCACTTGGATTTCAGCTTGCACACCTGTGGATTTTTCCATCGCCGTTACACTGAGTAATCCGTCCGCATCCACTTTGAATGTCACACGAATGTGTGCAGCACCCGCAGCCATTGGTGGAATACCCTTCAAACTGAATTTAGCAAGCGAACGGCAATCATCCACTAACTCGCGCTCACCTTGTAGTACGTGCAGAGACATCGCCGTTTGACCATCTTTGAACGTCGTAAACTCTTGCGCTCTTGCAACGGGGATTGTGGTATTGCGTGGAATGATCTTCTCCACCAATCCACCCATGGTTTCGAGTCCTAATGAAAGTGGTAACACGTCCAAAAGCAACATTTCAGAGTCCGGCTTGTTACCTACCAACACGTCCGCTTGAATCGCTGCTCCAATAGCAACAACACGATCAGGGTCAATGCTCGTCAGAGGCGTTTTGCCAAAGAATTCTTCAACAGCCTCACGAATAACCGGCATACGAGTTGAACCACCTACCAGCACGACTTCGATGATGTCGTCGAGTTCGACTTCCGCATCTTTAACTGCACGACGACACGCTCGAAGCGTCTTTTTCACTAAGCTTTCAACTAACTCAGCAAACTGTGCACGCGTGACGGTCACCATATGCTGAGCATCACGTAGCTCAAGGCCTACATTGACTTTCTCATAACTACTCAACGCTTCTTTACAGGCTTTTGCTTTATTGATGAATAAACGGTGTTCTTTGTTGTTGAGATCCGTAATGCCCGTTTGCGCTTTGAAGTGTTCAACCAAAATGGCGTCAAAATCGTCACCACCTAGGCTCGAGTCCCCGCCGGTAGCAAGTACTTCAAAGACCCCTTTGTTCAAACGCAGAATCGAGATATCAAATGTACCACCGCCTAAGTCATAAACGGCAATCACACCTTCTTGACCCGAATCCAGACCGTAAGCGACTGCGGCTGCTGTCGGTTCATTCAATAAACGTAACACATTTAGGCCAGCTAGTTCCGCGGCATCTTTTGTACTTTGGCGCTGAGCATCATCAAAGTAGGCAGGCACGGTAATGACTGAACCGACAATGGGTTCACCACCAAAACTTTCCTCGGCACGCGCTTTTAGGACTTTTAAAATTTCGGCGGACGTTTGCACTGGACTTTGGAGGCCATGCGCAGTTTCAATCATCAAACTACCACTCGTTTCATTGAATACGTAGGGTAGTTGACCATAGCTTGCTGTGATCTCTGTGGCTGTCTTACCAAGGAAACGTTTTACCGACACCAACGTGTTACTAGGGTCGTTTATCGCGTTATCTAACGCTGTTTGACCGACAACAACGCGACTCTCTTGGTAATGAACAACGGACGGAAGCATGGCTTTACCGTCGTGATCAACTAGCGTTTTTGCTTCTCCGCTTTGTACCGTCGCAACCAAAGAGTTGGTTGTGCCAAGGTCAATACCGATAGCTAATTTGTGTTGATGAGGTGCCGCGCTCTGCCCCGGCTCAGCAATTTGCAATAATGCCATGATGCTCTTCACTCGTCATAAATAGAGGTCAATGCTCTACTAATGCTTAATCCAATAAACTGTCTTCAATGCGTGATAATTCGTCTTTAAGTTTATAAACGAATTTCAATTTGCGAATGTGATCTGCTGCTTTTTGTAATTGCGCATTGTCATCCGAACTCAATAACTCACCCAGTTCACTGCTGTAACGTTTATCCAACACTTTAATCTGTTGTTCGAAATCAGCAATCGCATCATCAGGGTCTGCAGCGTCTGGGATCTCACTTAAGGCTTCACGCAGTTCCATTTGTTCCATCAGGAACATTGGGTCTTGGAGAGTTTGTTGTTCCGCACGAATGTCCACGCCTTTTTCGCTAAGCATATACTCTGCACGTTTCACGGGGTGTTTTAAGGTGGCGAGGGCGTCATTGATCTCTGCCGTTTTTTGTACGGCCAACAATTTTTCACGTTCGCTTTTGCCCGCAAATTTATCAGGGTGGACGGCACGTTGTAGTTCGAGATAGTGTTGATTTAGCTTGGCTAAATCTACTTGGTAGCTTGGCGTTAATCCAAAAAGTTCAAAATAGCGCATAATGTCCTATCTTTATGATACGGCAAAGCCCCACCAAGGCAGGGCTTCGGACTCAAGCAAAGTAATAGGCGTTAGACGGTGAAACTCTCACCACATCCACATTCGTCTTTTTGATTTGGGTTAGTAAACTTAAACCCTTCATTGAGACCTTCGCGGGTGTAATCCAACTCAGTGCCATCAATGTACACTAAGCTTTTTGCATCAACGATGATCTTAACGTCTTTTAATTCAAAAACTTCGTCATCTTCTGCAACTTCGTCAACGAACTCTAGTACATAAGCAAGACCTGAACAGCCGGTGGTTTTAACGCCTACGCGCAAACCAACGCCTTTACCACGGTTTTTCAAAAATGCTTGAACGCGGCTGGCTGCTGCGTCTGTCAATGTCACTGCCATCGTTTACGACTCTCTTACTTCGCGTGTTTACTCTTGTAATCTGCAATTGCTGCTTTGATTGCGTCTTCTGCCAAAATTGAACAGTGAATTTTCACTGGTGGCAATTCAAGCTCAGCACTGATATCCGTGTTTTTGATTTCAGCAGCTTGATCAAGCGTTTTACCCTTCACCCACTCAGTTACAAGTGATGAAGAAGCAATCGCGCTACCACAACCGTAAGTTTTAAATTTTGCGTCTTCAATTACGCCATCTTCAGACACTTTGATTTGTAGCTTCATTACGTCGCCACATGCTGGAGCCCCAACCATGCCTGTCGCTACACTTGGGTCGTTTTTATCTAACGAGCCAACGTTACGTGGGTTTTCCACGTGATCAATTACTTTTTCACTGTACGCCATAACGCTTTCCTCACTACTCGTTTGGGTAACCAGCCTTCACTTCTGACTACCCGAAATCTTTACTTGCTCGGTAATTGCGGCTTAGTGGTGTGCCCACTCAACGCTGTCCAAATCGATACCATCTTTGAACATCTCCCAAAGTGGAGACATTTCACGCAGACGACCAATTGAGTTTTTAATCAAATCAACGGTGTAATCAATTTCTTCTTCAGTTGTAAAACGACCGATGCTGAAACGGATTGAACTGTGCGCTAGCTCATCATTACGACCTAATGCACGAAGTACATAAGATGGCTCAAGGCTTGCAGAAGTACATGCAGAACCTGAAGAAACCGCAATGTCTTTTACTGCCATCAGTAATGATTCGCCTTCCACAAAGTTGAAACTTACGTTCACAATGCCCGGGACTGACGATTCTGGGCAACCGTTGTAATACACTTCTTCCATACCATTCACACCGTCAAGCAAACGCTGACGTAACTTGCTGATGTGTGCATGGTCTTTTGCAAATTCTTCTTTCGCGACGCGGAACGCCGTGCCCATACCAACGATTTGGTGTGTCGCCAAAGTACCTGAACGCATACCACGCTCATGACCACCACCGTGCATTTGTGCTTCTAAACGTGCACGCGGTTTACGACGAACATACAAAGCACCGATGCCTTTTGGACCATAAATTTTGTGGCCTGAGAAAGACATAAAATCCACTGGCAGCGACTGTAAATCGATTTCCACTTTACCCGCACTTTGTGCAGCGTCTACGTGGAACATGATTTTACGCGCGCGGCACATTTCGCCGATTGCGTTGATGTCTTGAATAACACCTAGCTCGTTATTTACGTGCATTACGCTCACTAGGATCGTGTCGTCACGCATTGCCGCTTCAAGTTTCTGAAGATCCAACATGCCGTTTTCTTCCACGTCCATGTAGGTGACTTCAAAACCTTGACGCTCGAGGTCACGGCACGTATCAAGCACCGCTTTGTGCTCTGTTTTTACCGTGATTAGGTGTTTGCCTTTCTTTTGATAGAAATGCGCAGCACCTTTAATCGCTAAGTTATTTGATTCAGTTGCACCAGAGGTAAACACGATTTCACGCGGGTCTGCGTTGATTAAGTCAGCGATATCGTTACGCGCTTGATCTACCAATTCTTCAGCCTGCCAGCCAAAGCGGTGTGAACGCGAAGCCGGGTTGCCAAATGTGCCATCCATCGTTAAACATTGCATCATTGCTTCTGCAACGCGAGGATCCACAGGAGTAGTTGCTGCATAATCTAAGTAAATCGGTAACTTCATCTCTATCTCCGCTGTGCTTCAACCTAAAGTTGACAGCTCACCTGAATATTATTTAATTGCTGCACTGTATTTTTGACTTGGTTATCTTGGCGTGTCGCCACAGATTGAACATCTGTATTCGATACCAACTCAGCGAGTGTAATATTGTTCAAAAAGTCTTCTATTCGAATGCTCAAATCTGACCACAAAGAGTGGGTCAGACAACGTAGACCACTTTGGCAACCACCGGTTGATCCATGGCAACGTGTCGCGTCAACCGATTCGTCAACCGCGTTAATCACGTCACCAACAGAAATCGCCGCGGCTTCACGACCGAGTAAATAACCACCGCCTGGGCCACGTACCGAGCTGACAAGTCCGTGTTTACGTAAACGAGCAAAAAGTTGCTCTAAATAGGACAATGAAATTTCTTGTCGCTCGGAAATATCGGCAAGGGGAACTGGCCCAATACTCGCGTGTAATGCCACGTCCAACATGGCGGTAACCGCGTATCTACCTTTTGATGTGAGTTTCATGCACGCCCCTTGCTAAAAACCAGACCGCAAATTTTAATTACCTGACTAAGATAGTCAAGTATTGTTGTTCAGTTAACAGCGAATACTTGATAAATTTACTCAGGTATTAGCTCACATTCTAATTACCTGAGTAAATTAGTCAAGTATTATAGACGTCGCGTTTCAGAATTTGTCTTAGCGATTAGTCTACTTTTTTGTCATTAATTGAACGGTCTATAGACGTCAGAATACCGCGCAAAATATTAAGTTCTTGATCTTCTGGTCTTGCGCGTGTGAACAAGCGACGCAGGCGTGTCATCACGATACCTGGGTGCTGTTTGATGATGAAACCCGTTTCATTCAAGGTTTTTTCTAAATGCTCGAAAAACAGATCCATTTGTTGTTGAGTTGGGTAACGTACGTCGTCTTCTTCAATCACTTTATCTTGAGTGGCGAGATGCGACATGCGGATTTCATAACTAAGCGTCATGACGGCCATCGCAAGATTTAGCGAGCTATATTCTGGGTTCGCAGGAATACATACGTGGTAGTTACAAAGCTGCAATTCTTCATTCGTTAAGCCGCTGTTTTCACGACCAAACACTAACGCAACTGGGCCATTAACGGCTTCTGCAACTAACTTATCCGCACATTCACGTGGTTCAACCATCGGCCAAGACAACGTTCTTGAACGCGCGCTTGTGCCAATCACCAATGAGCAGTCCGCAATGGCTTCTTGCAACGAAGCAACCGTTTGACTTGCGCCAAGTACATCCGTTGCACCAGCAGCCAGTGCACTTGCATGACTATCCACTTCACACGCAGGATCGACAAGATATAACTTTGACAGCCCCATCGTCTTCATCGCTCGGGCTACCGAGCCGATATTGCCAGAGTGGGAGGTGTTCACCAGTACAATTCGAATATCACTTAAAGCCATTAGCACAACTCTTAATCTTTACAACGGGCGCGGATTTTAGCACAGGCTCGCAACGTGACCTAGCCTTTTGCATATTTTGTCAGCGATAACAACGCTGTTCAAATTTTACACTAAAATTTTTCGAATAGATGTTTACAACGGAATAAAAATCACTAAAATACGCCGGCTTGAAATGATCCTGTTCTTTTAAAACTTAAAGGTAATGCTATGCATCCAATGTTAAACATTGCGGTACGCGCTGCGCGTAATGCAGGTAAAGTTATCCTTCGTGCTTGTGAAGATTTATCAAAAGTTGAAGCGTCACAAAAAGGCAGCAATGACTTTGTAACGAATGTAGATAAAGACGCTGAAGCGGTTATCCGCGAAACAATTCTAAAAGCCTACCCAAATCATTCAATTGTGGGCGAAGAACTAGGTCAAATCGAAGGAACAGATGCAGATTACCTTTGGGTTATCGATCCACTTGATGGCACAACAAACTTCATCAAGGGTATTCCTCACTTTGCAGTTTCTATTGCACTTAAAGTTAAAGGCCGCGTAGAGCAAGCGGTTGTATACGACCCTGTACGTAGCGAACTATTTACGGCAAGCCGTGGCCAAGGGGCTCAACTTAACAGCAAGCGTCTTCGTGTTACAAATGCGAACGATTTATCTGGTACTGTACTTGCGACAGGTTTCCCATTTAAAAACAAGCACCACATGGATGCTTACTTAGACGCGTTCAAAGCCCTTTTCGTGCACACAGCAGATATTCGTCGCGCAGGTTCTGCGGCGTTGGATATGGCGTATGTTGCAGCAGGTCGCGTAGACGGATTCTATGAAATCGGTCTTAAGCCTTGGGATACAGCAGCTGGTGAATTACTGGTAAAAGAAGCCGGTGGTATGATCACTGATTTCGCAGGTGGTGCAAACTACAACCGTAGCGGCAACATCATTTGTGGTGCGCCGAAGCTTTGCCAAGCTATCGTGAAAGAAATTCGTCCAGTACTTACAGAGTCTTTACTCAAGTAAGCGACTTAGAATTCTCCATTTAAGAGGCTCGAGGACGAGCCTTTTTTTTGCCCTATAGTGACGTCTACGCTTAACCCCCAGTCGCTCCAACCTCAAAATATGGATTTTCCAACTCAATAACGGTCGCATTGTCTAACTTCAGCGCGGCGATACTGGCCGCAAAATAGCGATCAAATAACGATTTAAACTCGCCATTTTTTTCCATAATCGCCAACCCATTTTCTATCGCCTTGGCTAGTGCAGGCTTGTCTTTGTTCACGAAAAAGTAAAATGCGGCTGGATAATGAAGGTAAACATTAGGCACAATGGCTAACGGAAAGCGTTGAAATGATGCAAGCTCTGAGGACACTTCGATAAAGGCGCGAGGAAAATAATCAACCTGATGGCTATTGAGCATCGAAAACATCGCTTCGTATTTAGCTTGAGGGCGAACAGTCAGGTCATTGTGGGCAAGTATTTTCGTGTCAGGCCAGTCATGACCTTGGACGGCGACGAGTGGACGAAGCGCATCCAGCGTTGTGATATTGGCAAAGCGGTCCAATTGATCTTGATTCACCAATATCGCACGTTTTCCAATGTAACCTCTAAACAGGGGCACCTTAACGGCGATACCTAAGGTTTCTCGTTCAGGACTCGTCATACTCCAAAGTACATCGACCTTGCCTTGAGCTAACATCATTAACGTGCGTTGTTGATGAGGATGCACTTTTACGTATTCCAGAGGTGCGTTGTACTTTGCTGCCTGAAGCGCTTTTTCTAATAACTCAAAGAGATAAACATCTCTGTCATACAATGGCCGCTGCTCTTTCACAACATACACCGTGTCGAGTGCATAGACCCAAAAACTTTGACTCAATACCAACAGCGTCACTAACCACTTCATGGATTGTCCCCTTTTTGTGTTTAAACTAAGCTACACAGGCTGGTGCAAATACTCAAGTGAAATAATTGTTATTTGGAATGAAGGCTTAACAACGTATAAAAGAGAAATATCACACTCTAAAACGTGTTGTTTAGAGCGAAAAGGACTCATTGAGTCCGGTAAAATGGAGTCAAATGGGGGCTTATTTACACCATTTCTTGCGTTGATTTTGCCAGTCGTACAATGGGCGCTGAGGGTTTGCGGCGATTGCAGACGAACAAATAACTGTTACGGTAACGTTTCGCCTCTTTCTTCGCATCCGTAGCCAATGCCGCAACCTGATGACTATTTTGACAAAACTCTAGATCCGGTCTGACAAGGCCAATCGACAACGTCAGCAAGGGTACAAATTGTTTTTGCCCTTCCCGATTTGTCGCCCAATACCCACCGGATTTCACGTGCTCTGGTGTAAAAAAGGCTTTCGATTGAGTTTCGAATTGCTCGATGATTTGATGGCATAGCAATTCCGCATCATCGCCATCGAATACCACCATAAAATCATCACCACCAATGTGACCTACAAAAGAGTGGCTCGCAGCACAGACTTGTACCGTAACATCCGCAAGCAATTTTATGACACTGTCTCCGCTTGCGTAGCCATACAAATCGTTGAACTGCTTAAAGTGATTTAGGTCGACATAAGCAAGTGAAAAATCATTTTGCGACCGTAGCCGATGTTCAATGGCTTCGTTAATTGCCACGTTCCCGGGCAACATCGTTAGCGGGTTAGCGTGTTGTGCATGACGAATTTTTTCTTCCGTGATGTGTTTCAAAATGTCACGCAGCGGTGCCAGACCCAAGTAGCTGCTGTGGCGCGTCACAATGATGTGGCGACGAATATCAAATTCATGCTCGGTGATCTGATGACTAACAACGTCTAGCTTATCGTTTTCGTCAACTATCAATGGCTGCTTATCCATCAATTCCGTCACGGCCTTTTTCGCAAACAAAGCGTGTCCATATGGACCTGCAAATACCTCCGTGAGTTGGTCACGGTGCAGCAAGCCAATTGGCTGACCAAACTCGTTCACCACTGCAAGACTCACAACGCGCTTGTCTTGTTCAAAGACATGATGTGCGTCTTTGCACTTGGTATAACTCGCGATAGCCTGTTGCTTTAGTACCAAATTACCGATCACCATCGATGTTTGTAAGGTACTTTTCGGACCGGCTAGATTTAGTTGCGATAAGCGATTGTCATGCAGTGCTTTACTTGGCTTGTTTGAAGGACGCTCTAACAAAAAGCCTTGCGCGTGTGCAATGCCCAAGGATTCAAGTAGCCGGAGCTCTTCAGAACGTTCAATGCCTTCAGCAATCACAGCGGTCCCTGTTGCTTTCGCCAATTCAATAATGGTTTTTAAAAACTCGCGCTTTACGATACTTTGGTCACAATGGTCGACAAAATAGCGGTCAAGTTTGACAAAATCAGGACACAATTCCGACCATTGTTTTAGCCCTGAATAGCCTGCACCTAAGTCATCAATCGCAATACTTAAGCCAAGTTCGCGATAATGAGCAATCGTTTTTAGTAACAAAAACCCATCGTCTACTTTGTCTTGCTCTGTGACTTCGATGACCACCCGATTGGCCGATAAGCCATACTTATCAAGCAAATGAAGCGTTTTTCCTCTAGGGTGATGAGGGTCGAGTAACGTAACAGGACTGACATTAATGAACAGCTTACCTGGGAGGTCGAGTGCGACAAAATGTTTGATGGCGCTATCTCGGCAAAGAAGCTCGAGCTCAGAGAGCTTTTCGGCTTCATTCGCGGTTGTAAATAGCCTATCAGGTGATTCAAGCACCGATCCTTTAGGTCCTCTGCTTAACGCTTCGTAGCCAAGTATTTGCTTTTTCGCAATATCAAATATGGGTTGAAATACCGTTTGTATTTCCCCTTTTTCAATGATGCTGTGTAATACCTGCTGCTCGCTCACTGCGCAAAAACCTAAAGAACATGAAAGATGACTGACGTTATCAGTACTTTATTACACTAATATGGCAGTTTTTCAGCTTGTACCTGTTTGTAACTGAGGTGACTCAAAACATTAAATTGCTTATTCTTTGACAACTTTAGCTAGATTTGTTTTATATTTCAGATAATTTTTGCAGAAACTACACCAATTTACGCTTTCATTATTGTTTTTTGATCAAAGTACACCTAGATAGAATTCAGTGGGTTGTCCTTGAATGTTTTTCAATCACTTAACGGGTCTTTGTACGAATGTATTGATCAAAAAAAGTCAGAGCCAATAAGAGATGATATCGGCTGTTTTCATACTCACCTTTTTCAACTTGTTGGTTTGCACGCGCGAGCTGCCAGACTGTCGCATTGATGTAAAAGCACGCGGGCTCCGAGCTCTTTTGTTTAATGCGCTCGTATTCCTTTTCCATTCTGCGCAATTCCATTTCTTGTTCTAACGCACCAAATAACGCCTCGGTCACTTTGAATTCGGCTATACAGCGTTCTTGTTGAACTATGCTTTCCTGCATTAAATTCACCAGTCCAAGCACCGCTAAGATATGACGAGTAATTCGTGCAGTATCATGCTGAGCGTCCAGCTCATCCAAAACAAATTGCATTTCAATTTGTATTGTTAGTACGTCATCTAACGGAAAAGCAGGTGGTGGTAGATTCGATTCATTAGGACTTGTTGGCCCACACGCGACAAGCAACGTGAACAAGATAGGAGTTAAGGCATTTACAAGCCATTTGGTCTGCATGGACTTCTCCAAATGTCAGGTTCTAAAAGCAAAACGCCGCGAGGTCGCGGCGTTTAAAGATAGAGCATCGACGTGCCTATGGCATTGCGTCGAACTCTGCACCTTCTTTCTCAACTTCAACCGGGATCAAATCTTCTTTGCTGATCCCCATTAAAATGGCGATTGAACTTGCAATATAAACGGATGAATAAGTACCCACGAAGATACCAAACAACAGCGCAGTCGCAAAACCGTGGATAGTTTGACCACCCCAAACGAACAATGCAATAAGTACTAAAATCGTTGTTAATGAAGTGATCAAGGTACGGTTTAAGGTTTGCGTTAATGAAATATCAACTATTTCAATCGTGTCGTCGATTCTCACTTTACGGAAATTCTCACGGATACGATCCGACACAACGATGGTGTCGTTCAACGAGTAACCGATTACCGCCAAGATGGCTGCAAGGATAGTTAAGTCAAATTCAAGACCTAACACCGAGAATAAACCGACAGTCAATAACACGTCGTGGAAAAGTGCCAATACCGCACCGACGGCGAAACGCCATTCAAAACGAAACGCTACGTAGATAAGGATACAGATGAGCGTGGTCAGCATAGCAAGACCACCTTGCTCTTTGAGGTCTTCACCGACACTTGGGCCCACGAACTCAATGCTACGCATGACAATTTGAGGGTCAACTGTTTTTAAAACTGAAATCAGTTGGTTCCCAATAACTTCCGCTTTAATGCTGCTTTCACGAGGGGCTAATCGCACCAATACTTCAGTACTACTACCATAAAGTTGTACAGAGGCATCGGAAAAATCGTTTTCAGCAAGTACTTTACGCACTTCAGCTAGATTTGCTGGTTGTGAAAAGCTCACTTCTACCGAAGTACCACCCGTAAAGTCCAAACCAAAGTTGATCCCTTTTGTGAACATAGACACAACGGCTGCCAACATCAGTAAACCCGAAAACGCCATCGCTAGATTGCGTACGGACATAAAGCGGACGGTGCTTTGTAAATTTAATAACTGCATGTTCGCTCCTTAAATCGACAACTTAGTGACTTTCTTACCACCAATGAGTAAGTTCACTACCGCACGAGTACCGACAATCGCTGTAAACATCGACGTCATGATACCAATCGCTAACGTTACTGCGAAACCCGCAATTGGGCCAGTACCGACTGCGAACAGAATAATCGCCGCAATTAACGTGGTAATGTTCGCATCAAAAATCGTGCTAAACGCGCTGTCATAACCATGGTGCACTGCTTGCTGAGGACTACGTCCTTCCGCCAACTCTTCACGAATACGTTCAAAGATAAGTACGTTGGCATCAACCGCCATACCGACCGTAAGTACGATACCGGCAATGCCTGGCAAAGTGAGTGTTGCACCTGGGATCATCGACATAACACCTACAATCATGACAAGGTTTGCTGCAAGCGCTAAGTTTGCAATAAGACCAAAGCCTTTGTAATAAATCGCCATGAACGCGAGTACAAACACGAAGCCAAGCACCACAGCCATCATACCCGCATCAATATTTTCCTGACCAAGGCTTGGGCCTACGGTACGTTCTTCAACGATTTGGATTGGGGCCACCAACGCACCGGCACGAAGTAATAACGCAAGGTTGTGTGCTTCTGCTGGGCTGTCGATACCTGTAATGCGGAATGAGCTATTTAAACGCGCTTGGATAGTCGCCACGTTAATCACCTCTTCCACTTTCGTCGGAGGAAGCGCTTTACCGTTGGCGTCTTTTTTACCTGAAGGCTTGTATTCGATAAAGACTGTAGCCATACGTTTACCAATCGCACGCTTCGTGAATGCATTCATTTTTGCACCACCCGCGCTGTCTAAGTTAATGTTAACTTGTGGACGTTGGTATTCATCAAGACTATTTTGCGCACCCGTAATGTGACTACCTTCAAGAATAACGCGTTTTTTCAGCACAACAGGGTAACCATCTTTATGCTTCAGCACTTCAGCACCTGGTGGTACGCGTCCTTCTGCGGCAGCACGCACATCCGCTTCTTCGTCTACTTCACGGAATTCAAGCGTGGCGGTTGCACCTAAGATCTCTTTTGCTAAAGCCGTGTCTTGAACACCAGGAAGCTGAACAATGATACGCTCTGCACCTTGGCGTTGAACGTTTGGTTCTGCAACACCTAACTGGTTAATACGGTTACGAATGATGGTTTCGTTTTGCTTGATAGCGTAGTCACGAATTTCTTTGAGTTTTTGTTCGCTCAAGGCGACATAAAACGCATTTTCGTTGCTGCTGTCATCAGTAAAGACGTTTAATGGATCGCGCTTTTTCAAGAAGCGTTCCGCTGCATCTTTGTCTTCCGCTGAACGCATTTCAACCAAAATACGCTCACTTCCAGCTACTCGGCGTACCGTGCGATAACGAAGCTTCTCATCACGTAGACTTGAGCGGAAGTCTTGTTCCATTTGTGACAACGCGTTGTCGAGCGCAGTAGACATGTCCACTTCCATCGTGAAATGAACACCACCACTTAAGTCCAGACCCAATTTCATTGGGTTGCCGCCGAGTTGTTTTAACCATTCTGGTTGCGCTGGCGTCATGTTAATTGCGGAAATGTATTCGCTGCTTAACTCTTCACGTAATGCATCTTGCGCTTTTAATTGGTCTTCTACGTTTTTGAAACGCACGAGAATTTGACCATTTTCTAGACGAGATGATTTTGGCGTGAGCTGGTGTTTGTTGATGATGGTATTTACTTGCTCAAGTACCGTCAAATCTGCACTGGCACCTTTCGTACCAGAAACCTGAATGGCCGGATCACGGCCATACAAGTTTGGAGCTGCGTAGAGCATCCCCATAAGCAAAACGGTAAGTACTAGCAAGTATTTCCATAAAGGATACTTGTTTAACACTGCTTAGTCCTTATTGTTATAGTGCTTTCATTGTGCCTTTAGGCAACACAGCCGTAACCGCACCTTTTTGCACAGTCACTTCTGCTTGGTCATTCAGCGCAATTACAAGAAAATCTTTGTCATCCGACACTTTTGTAATGCGGCCGACAAGACCACCTTGCGTTAAAACTTCGTCACCTTTAGCCAATGCACCCATTAGTTCACGGTGATCTTTCACACGCTTAGCTTGTGGGCGGTATATTAGGAAATAAAACACTAGGCCAAAAATACCCAGCATAATCAACATTTCCATACCACCACCAGCAGGCGCTGCGCCAGCAGTACTTGCGTGTGCTGAAGAGATAAATAAACTCATAACACTTCCTCTTAGTTTCTTAAATTTTTAATGTTTTATTCTTCGTTTTCCGCAAGAGGAGGTACAGGCAGTCCACGTCTTGCATAAAAATCTGCCACGAATTCATCTAACTTACCTTCCGAGATGGCGTTGCGAAGACCAGCCATAACACGTTGATAAAAACGTAAGTTGTGAATCGTATTCAAACGTGCTCCCAAGATTTCATTACACTTGTCTAAGTGATGTAAGTAAGCACGAGAATAATTTTTACAGGTGTAACAATCACATTCAGCATCTAGCGGGCTAGTATCTGTTTTGTGCGCTGCGTTACGGATTTTAATGACACCATTTGACACAAATAAGTGCCCGTTACGCGCATTACGAGTTGGCATAACGCAGTCAAACATATCGATACCACGGCGTACTGCTTCAACCAAGTCTTCAGGTTTACCAACGCCCATTAAGTAACGCGGCTTATCTGCTGGCATCTTATAGGCACAATTGTCCAAAATGTTGATCATGTCTTCTTTCGGCTCACCGACGGATAAACCGCCTAACGCATAACCATCAAAGCCGATTTCCTCTAAACCTTGCTGAGATTCAGCTCGTAGGTTTGGATACATACCACCTTGGATAATACCGAACAGCGCAGAATCATTACCTTCATGCGCTTGCTTAGAACGCTTCGCCCATCGTAGCGACAATTCCATCGAATCGCGCGCTTGTTTTTCAGTCGCTGGGTATGGTGTACATTCGTCAAAAATCATTACGATATCTGACCCTAAGTCGCGCTGTACTTCCATCGCTCTCTCTGGCGTTAGCATAATACGCTCACCATTTACTGGTGACTTGAACAACACGCCTTCTTCACTGATTTTACGCATTGCGCCAAGACTGAAGACTTGGAAACCGCCTGAATCGGTCAAAATGGGTTTGTCCCAATTCATAAAATCGTGTAAATCACCATGTTGTTTGATGATTTCTGTACCAGGACGCAACATCAGGTGGAACGTATTACCCAGGCAAATTTGCGCCCCAGTTCCGGCTAATTCTTCAGGCGTCATGCCCTTAACTGTACCGTAAGTACCTACTGGCATAAAGGCAGGTGTTTCAACAACACCACGTTCAAAAATCAGGCGTCCGCGACGGGCTTTACCGTCTGTACAGTCCAATTCAAATTTCATCTTGACCTCTTTTGTCGGAAAAACAGTCCAACTGCTTAGGAGTTGTAGCTCAACTCAATGGATTAAAACTGCCCGATTTTACCTTGTTTGGAGAAGCAATTCTAATTATTGAGCCAAAAAACCACAATTAAAGAGCCGTAAAAAAAAACCTCGAGAAACTCGAGGCTTTTTTTTATTTTTCGTTTTGTCGTGTAAGGAACATCGCATCGCCATAACTAAAGAAGCGATATTGTTCTTTAATCGCGACATCGTACGCATTCATAATATGATCTTGCCCTGCAAACGCACTCACTAACATGATGAGGGTTGATTCAGGCAAATGGAAGTTCGTTACCATGGCGTCAACCACATTAAATTGATAGCCTGGGAAAATAAAAATGTCAGTGTCACCATAGAATGTCGCTAACTCCCCGCCATGGGCTTTTGCTGCAGATTCGAGCGAGCGTACCGACGTAGTCCCTACCGCAATAATTCGTCCACCTTTGGCTTTGGTTGCTTTTACCGCATCCACAACATCTTGAGGCACTTCAATGTACTCAGAGTGCATCACATGTTCTTCTACCGAATCGACACGCACTGGCTGAAATGTGCCTGCACCAACATGCAACGTCACGTATGCCATATCCACGCCTTTGGCTTTTAACTTTTCCAAAAGCGGCTCATCGAAATGTAATCCTGCCGTTGGGGCAGCAACCGCGCCGGGTTTTTCACCGTAGACGGTTTGGTAACGCTCTTTGTCTGAATCATTGTCAGGGCGGTCGATGTAAGGAGGTAAAGGCATATGACCAATGTCTTCTAAGACATCGAAAACCGTTTGTTCGCAATCAAAATGCAATTCAAATAATTCACCATGACGACCCACCATCGTCGCGTCGACTTTACCTTCAAGCAACAATTTGGCGCCCGCTTTTGGTGCTTTGCTCGCGCGCACGTGCGCAAGCACTCGGTGTTCATCCAGCACGCGCTCTACTAGCACTTCAATTTTGCCACCCGAGGCTTTTTGTCCAAACATGCGAGCCGGGATCACCTTGGTGTTATTGAAAATAATTAAATCGTTTGGTTCGATGTAATCGAGAATATCGGTAAAGACTTTGTGTGCGATTTCACCCGAGTTGCCGTTAAGTGTGAGAAGACGACTCGACGAACGCTCCTGCTTTGGAAATCGTGCAATCAATTCATCAGGAAGTTCAAAACTAAAATCAGCTACGCGCATGACAGACCTCTTTTACCAAAATTGCCGCAAGTCTATTGCGCAATAAAGGTATAATCAAGTGCTTGTCTATCACTCAATTAGGCATTAATCTAACCGTTCAACCGTAAGTAATTGCTATACATTACCTGTTTCGGCACATTACTTTTGCTATTTTACTTTATGAAGCAATATATTAGATTCGAGGCGCACTTGGTTTATCACCTCAACATCGGCTTGGAGTGTTCTCTTCATGGCTGAACAACTGACATTACTCATTTTGAATGCCAGTGATACTGAACGGTCGATAATTAAAAAAACCCTCAGTAACCTCGACGTTTTTCAATTCATTGAAAGTGACGACAGCTTAGCTGCATTGCAACTGCTTAAAACGCGATCCGTTGATGTCATTATTACGGGGCTTAACGTAGGTCGTATCGATGGTTGGCGTTTCGCGCGAATGGTGCGTTCAGGGCTTTTGCACACGCCCAAAAACACACCGATATTGCTCACTCCACCGACTTATTGCGAACGTATTGCAGAAACCACCGCACGGAGCTATAGCATTGATGCGGTGCTTCCTTTTGAACGCCAAGATATTTTGCCGCAAGTGCTCGCAAACGTATTGTCTACGCATTTAGAAAAAAGCAGCCGGTTAAATTTACTGTTATTGGAACCGAATCCACAGCGCGCAGAAGAAATTTGTCAGCACCTTGCGCTGAACTTCGCTTGTACTCATGTCACATCACACACCGCGGCGTTGTCTTTATATCTTCAAAATCAATACGCCATTGTATTGCTTGACGCGACATCCACACGCTCAGAATCAGCAAAGCAACTCGTTGAAAACATTCTAAAGCACAACCCCAACCAAGCAATTGTTACCATCATAGATAACCGTGATGCGGATTACGCTGAACAGTTACTGCTTTTGGGGGTCACGGATTTCGTGCGCGAACCTTATGATATTTCCATTTTGAGCAAAGTCTGTGACCATGCCGCACGTCGTGAAGATTTTATGGTGAGTTACGCCGAGTTTGCCGAAAAAGTGGAACAGCTCAGCCGCAGTGAACAACGTTATAAAGACCTTTTCTCTGCCCACCAACGGATTCTGCTTCATCTCAACACGGTGGTTATGGAGCTTGATGAAACAGGGTTGATTCGCTTTATTAATCCAGCGTGGGAGCAGCTTTCTGGCCATGGCATAAAAATGAGCCTTGGGCATGAATTAACCGAATTTACGGTTCCACAAAACCGAAAGCCGCTTCGTGATGTCATGGCGCGTATTCTGTCGGGGCACGAACAACAGGCACAGACTGAAATTCGTCTTATGCACAAAAATGGACGAGAGGTTTGGGTAGAATGTCGTTTTCAGCTCATTAAAAATTCAACTAGCCGAGCAACAATTACCGCTACGCTCGACAACATCCATGAGCGTAAGGAAGCAGAACTACAGCTACGTCATCTTGCCTTGCATGACACATTAACCGGTCTACATAATCGCTACTATTTTGACCAACAGCTTAATAACCTCTGCAACGAAACGCGTGCGGCAGAGGATGAAGAGCATGCGTTGATTTACATCGACCTTGACCACTTTAAAATCATCAACGATTCAAAAGGCCACCAGCAGGGTGACATCGTCTTAAAAGAAGTGGCTGAACTTTTTAATCACAACATCGATGACGAACATTTAATTTTCCGTATTGGCGGTGATGAATTTGCGGTACTGTTAAAACACAAGTCATTGCTGGACGCGCATTTAATTGCAGAAAGCATCTGTATGGCGATTGATAGCCACCAATTTCACTCTGAAGAACAGAGCTATGCAATCAGCTGCTCAATCGGATTAACTCAAATTACCACAGAAAACTGTGACCCAAGCGAATGTCTAAAACAAGCAGACATCGCGCTTTATGTTGCTAAAAGTCTTGGTCGTAATCTTGTCCATTGTTATTCAAAAGAAGATTCACACAACAATGCGATGCAAACCGGTCTTGAATGGGGACACAACGTACGCCAGGCTCTGCAAAACAATCAAATTGAACTGCACTACCAACCAATTTGGGACTTTAAGCGTGCTCAAGTCGCTTACTTTGAAGTGTTGCTGCGCCTTAAAATCAACGATGAGCTGATATTCCCAAATCAATTTATTCCGTCTCTAGAAATGCTGAACGACACTTATTTAATGGACCAATGTGTGATTCGCAATGCCATTCATGCCGTGTCACAACATAGAGATCTTAACCAAATTGCAATTAACCTTTCTGCACAATCGTTTTTGGATGAGCGATTATTGCCACATATTCAAGACTGCTTGGTGGAATATCAAGTTTCGCCTGCAAAGATCATCTTTGAGATCACGGAATCAGCGAGTATCAACAATTTGAACGCGACTCGATCTATGATTGAAAAGCTCAATGACTTGGGGTGCCATTTCTCAATTGATGATTTTGGAACTGGCTTTAGTACATTCAGTTACTTAAAACAGCTACCGGCCCAACACGTTAAAATCGATGGCTCGTTCGTTCGCGATATGTTGAATGATCCGATTGATCACGCACTAGTCAAAGCGGTGCATGACATTAGCCAATCACTAGACAAGCGTTCTGTTGCTGAATACGTTGAAAATGAAGAAATTTTTGATGCATTGAAGGAAATTGGTGTGGATTATGGACAGGGATATTACATTTCAAGACCATTGCCAATAGAGAAATTATCACTCGCCCTCAAAACTATTTTGCTCGAGAAAACAGCTTCATAACACTTTTACACGATTTTTTGCTTCCACTTCCCCTAGAAGCGTCTATACTGATCATTACGAGCGATGTCGCCTTGGAATGGGATTTTCCAGATAAATAGGCGACATCGAGCTAAGAAACATCAATCGATATAACTTACTGATTACCTAAATTAGATCATACATAGTTTAGTTTGATGGATATTGGCTCGTCATGGATAAATAGGAGATTCATTATGTTCGCTTTGCTCTCTTTTTTACTGGTAGCCAATTGCTTTATCGCTTACCAATGTTACAAAAATGCGCACTTGAAAGGATATCCAGTTAAGCTGTTTGCAGGACTAGGCTTTATTCCTTATTTTAATTTGGTCGTGTGGGTGTATTTACTCTTCTTGCCAAATCTCGCTGAAACAGGTCGGTTTCACCAATACTGAGCCATTTTAGCTATACGAGAAGGTGGCTAATGCCACCTAATTTCTTAGAATGTGTAACGTTCTACTTTCTCTCGCAATTTGGCAACACTGAGCTTGCCACTCACACATGCTTGAATATCATCCTTTGTAAACACATGTACCTGTTTTCCATTGCCTGTAAGGCCCGTGACAATAAAGCTTACGTGTTCATCATCAGGTAGTGTTTTTAAACCTGCCCCATAATCACAGAGCGATTTGCTCAATGCTTGATCTAACTTTTCTTGGGTTGCAGCTTGTGCTTCTTGTTTTTGCGACGCCTGCTTTGCTTTTTGGTCTGCCATTGTGCGCTTAAGCTCTTTTTGTTCAACAGCTAAGGTTTCTTGTTGAGATTGAAGCGTCTTAATTTTCGCTTCCAATTCCTTTAGTCGCTGCTCAGTCTCCGCTTTTTCATCCTTATCTTCTAAGCCTTTTGCGAACCCGAGTTCTCTTCGCTCCCGCTCCAGTTCACGGATTTCCCGACTCAGCTCTCGCTCTTGCTCTGCACTTCTTCGCACTTCCTCAGCCTGCAGACGCGTATTTTCCATGGTTTGGTGATATGCTTCGCGCGAGGCATCGGCCAAATCTTCACCGAAATTCCCCAAATGCTCTGCAATTGCGTCAAGGCTTTCAGGGTCAAGACTCATGAATGCCATTGCTCCATCGCCACTGTCGTCACTGAATCGTGAAAACCAGCGATTCCCTGTCTTAACGTTGACATTAAATACAATCCCTTGATGCTTAAGATAGAACCCCTTAACATCACGAATGGACTTACCCACGTCATGTTGCAGTGCACTCTCCAGCACATTTTCAAAAATACTCACGTCTCTTTCCATCGCGCTGAGATCAGGGTCTTTTGCTAGGGTGTTACCACTTAGGGCAACCGCGAATGCAGCAACGATATAATTCATCTTCATACTAACGATCCTCTAATTTAGCCACATTCGTTTGTGGTAGGTGTTCAACTTGTTCTGCTATGTCATTCAATTGCAATCGAAGTAAAGCTTGGTCTTGTGCCCTTTGTGTTTTCCAAAGTTGCAGTAACGCATTCATGTCTTCACGTCGTTCATCTCGACTTGTCGCCAGCACGTGTTCTACCGCACCTAACAACTTTGAGTTTTGGCTAAACTGTTGATTGTCTAACCGACTAAGCAAGGTTGTGATTTGTTGCTGTTGCTGTTGCACAAGCTGCTGTTGTGAAGCCATTTGTTCTGTCAGTTGCTGATTTTGGGACCACATAATGACACAACTTGCCAATGCGATGACCGCCACACTGGCAGCAATGGCGTACCATCGGCTTGCTATCCTTTTAGTACCAATATAGGTTGATTCTCTGTCCCACGCGGGAACGTCCTCATCTAACGAACTTTGTGCCCGAGATTGCCAAACTTGCGCTTCTACCAACATAGGGCCAAAATCAGCGTCAAGACGCAATTGCTTTAGCTCATCGTCTGATAGCGTTATGCCATCCAGCCATTTTGCGAATAAAATTTCTGCACTAGCCATGAACCACCTCTAATTGATTTTTCATCTTCTTCAGCGCGCTATAGAGCCTCGTTTTAATGGTGTTCGTACTCAGATCCGTTATGTCGGCAATCTCTTCAAACGTAAGATGTTGGAAAAATTTAAGTTCAACAATCTGTCTTTGCTCTATCGGCAATTGCTGTAGGGCTGAATACACTTCTCTGTTCGTTGCATCAATCACCAGCGACTGCTCTGCACCTAAGTCATGTTGCTCTTCATCGATGATTTCAAGCGGTTTCTTGCGTCTAAAAAAATCAACGCAGCGCGCATGGGTAATTTTGTACAACCACGTTGAAAATTGACTATCCCCTGCAAATTGAGGCAAAGCAGTAAACACGCTTACAAACACCTCCTGCATTAAGTCACACGCGTCTTCACGATGTCCCACCATACGTAGGCAATGATTGAACACCTGCTTTTCATAACGCGTAACCAAAGTAAGCCATGCTTGCTTATGTCCAGCTTGTGCTTTTTTGATTAGCCCTGCTTCCGTTGAAAAAATCACGAGACCTCTTTGTGTTCGGATGCCATGTGTGCCCGGTGGTCACTTAATAACATGAATTCATTTACTCAATTAGTCGACTGGCAATCGAAAATAGTTTTAATTTGCGCGAAAGTTTTTAAAAATTTACGATATATAGAGAGGCGGCAATGCCAAAACCCATTAGTTGTGGCGATAAAACAGGAAAATGCCCCACTTCCGCAGGGCATGAATTAAGAAATGGCGCGGTGAAGTGGAATCCTATTTACTTTCACAGCGTGTTTGGACGAATTCTCCGACCTTATCACTGAATAAACGAAAATCACGAATACGGCCTGTTGTCTTGCGCCATATTAGGCCTATATCTCGGTATGCATCACCTTGTGAAGGTTTTACAACCATATCTTTGCCAGCAAGGATTCCCGCATTGATTGCCATTTGCGGTAAGAACGTCACACCATTTTGATATTCAACCATGCTAAGCAACGTGTGTAAATTCGATGCTTCAAAAGGATTGATGCATTCACTACGATTCAAGTGACACGCACTCAAAGCATGACCTGTCATACAATGTTCTCGTTCCAATAAAAAGACACTGTGCTCAGGAAGCTCGTTGAAATCAACTACCGCTTTTGCCGCATCGTAATCTTTGTGGTGCACTAAAGAAAAACGATCTTGAGCCAATATTTGAGTGTGGAATCGGTCGGTACGATAAGGCAGTGCAAGTAACGCCATGTCAACGTGACCATGTTCGAGCTTGTCGAGTAGATTGTCGCTGGTGTCTTCAACCAAGACAAAGTTAAGATCAGGAAAAACCTGCTTACAATACTGATATAACGGTGCAGCAATAAACGACGCAATTGTCGGAATCACACCGAGCGTTAACTTACCACTTAACGGATGCTTGAAACTGCGAGTCAGCTCTTTGATGCTCATGGTGTCATCAATAATCTTTCTTGCTCGCTCAACAACCTCTTCACCAATATCCGTGAACATCAAACTACGATTTTCACGCTCAATTAACTGACAACCTAGGATCTCTTCCAAATTTTGAATGGCACTACTCAATGTTGATTGGCCAATAAAACACGCGGTTGCCGCCTTACCAAAATGTTGGTATTGGTGAACTGCGATTAAATATTGAAGTTGTTTGATACTAGGTAGGTTTGTCACGTTTCAGATACCCCAAAAATAAAAAGATCCCAGCACCAACGGCACTGAGATCTTTTCAAGCTAAAAGTCTGTCTCTACTTAAACGCCGAATGCTAAGCGTAGGATGTAGAATATAACAATAGAGAGTGCAGCGCCAACTGGCAAGGTAATTACCCAAGAAACAACGATATTTCTTACAACACCCATGTTCAGAGCCGCAATACCACGCGCCATACCCACACCGAGTACCGCACCAACTAACGTTTGCGTAGTTGAAATTGGTAGACCCGTACCTGAAGCAATAACTACTGTTGAAGCCGCTGCTAGTTCTGCAGCAAAGCCACGACTTGGCGTTAAATGTGTAATGCCTTCACCGATTGTTTTGATTACGCGCTTACCAAGGATAGCAAGACCCGCAACGATACCAAAACCACCAAGTGGTAGAATCCACCACGCTAGTGCCGCTTTCTTCGCAATTTCACCATTGTGTTCAACGATGCTCACAACCGCAGCAAGTGGACCAATCGCGTTTGCAACGTCGTTCGAACCATGTGCGAAAGCCATACAACATGCTGTCATTACCATCAGAACGGCGAACACTTTTTCAACGTTGTTGAACTGCATCTTTTTATCTGCAGATGGGTCAATGTTCAAGCGACCAATTGCTATTTTACCTATGATGCCCACAACCACAGCGATTGCAATTGCCAATGCAAAACCTTCTACATTGCCAACTTGTAATCCCACGTGCTTAAGTCCTTTTTTGATAGTCACTAGCGCCATTACAAAACCCGCTAAGCCCATATACACTGGAACAAAACGTTTCGCATTTTTAAGCGGCTCATCCGTATCAAAAATTAATTTCTGTGCACTCATGAATACAAGGTACGCAATAAAGCCAGAAATGGCAGGTGTGACAATCCAACTACCTACGATACCCGTTACTTTACCCCATTGAATTGCTTCGCTGCCTACTGCAACTAACGCGAAACCAATGATAGCACCGATGATTGAGTGTGTAGTTGACACCGACCAACCAAGATATGAAGCAAGTAATAACCAGACACCAGCGGCAAATAGCGCCGAGATCATACCAAGTACCATGAGCTCTGGTAAGTCCATGAATGGTGTCGCATCAATGATGCCTTTACGGATAGTTGAAGTTACTTCACCACCAGCAAGATAAGCACCAGCGAATTCAAAAACCATCGCGATGAGGATAGCTTGTTTAATTGTAAGCGCTTTTGAGCCTACAGATGTACCCATCGCATTTGCAACGTCGTTAGCACCGATACCGTAAGCCATGAAAAAGCCCACAAGCGCGGCAATAATAACCAGCACAGAGCCGTAGGATGCAATGATATCCATTGTAAAACCTTAACCTTTTTTAAAAGAACGTCGAGACGTTAGCGCGCTAACATCAACTCTAGTCTTGAACCAACACGCTCAGCCTGATCAGCAAGCGTCCCAACCCATTCGATGATTTTATATAGGAACATAGCATCGATGGGGTTTAATTGGCCTTCAATGGCATGAAGTTCACGACGAATTTTGATTTGCATGTCGTCCGTGTCTTGCTCAATTGCGTCAAGCTCAACAAGCATTTTCTCAACGAAAGTGACTTCACGACCACGGAAACCGGTTTCCAATAGTTCGTCTAACTCGTTAATAGCTTCTGATGCTTGTTTCGTTGCGTCAACGCAACGCTTCACATAAGCAAGGAAATCTTCTTGAATTGCAGCAGGAATAGGCAGTTCACGGCCGATTACACGACCTGCGATGTCTTTCGCCTTATTCGCAATTTTATCCTGGTGCGTAATTAGTTCGAGCAAATCCGTTCTTTCTACAGGCATAAACAAGCCACGAGGTAACGTTAAACGCACGACTCGCTTAAGCTCATCGGCTTCACGCTCTAGATTACGAATTGTCTGCTGATATTCAGCAGCCTCTTTCCACTCACCTTTGAAGGCATGTTCAAAAAATGGAACCAAGGTCTCAGACGCTTGGTGCACAATTTTGATATGCTCTTCGATTGGTTTAATAGGAGATTTTGCAAATACTCCTAAAAACGCATTTGTAGGCATAACTGACCCTTAAATCATATTTATATGCTTGCGGTATGAATTTTACAGCATTCAACACGATTTTGAACGCTTTTATTTGGCAAAAAGCCGCCATCTTAAGCAAAAATACCGCTAAATTTTTTTGCTTAAATTCACCTTACATCACAGACTTTTTTCGATATCTTCTTGAGATGTATGACGAATATCTTTGCCGTTTACAAAATAAATCACGTATTCTGCGATATTTTGACAACGATCACCGATGCGCTCTAACGAGCGAACAGACCAAATCAAATCCATAATTTTTGGAATTGAACGAGGATCTTCCATCATGTAAGTCATGATTTGACGCGTCAACGCTTCATATTCGCGGTCAATCTTTACGTCTTCTTTATGCACTTCGAATGCTCGACGTGCGTCCATACGCGCGAATGAATCAAGTACGTCATGAAGCATTTTTGATACTTGGCGACCCATGTTTTCAAGATTGACCAACAAATCCTGCTGGTCTTTCGTGAATGAATCGAGTGCCACTTTACCGATACGCTCTGCTTCATCACCAATTCGTTCTAAATCAGCAATTGTCTTCGCAATCGCAACAACCAACCGTAAGTCACTGGCTGCTGGCTGACGTTTCGCAATAATACGCGTACATTCTTCATCAATTTGCACTTCCATCGCATTAACGCGATAGTCTGTTTCACTGACTTTTCTTGCTTTATCCGCGTCGTTTTCAGCGATTGCTTCAAGTGCTAAGTTTAATTGCTGCTCAACTAAACCACCCATGCTCAGTACATGGTTACGAACGTTTTCAAGCTCTTCGTTGAAGCGTCCAGAAATATGTTTACTAATGTTGTGTTCCATAGCCTAACCTCTCGTCAATCCGCGCAACAATTAACCGTAACGACCCGTAATGTAATCTTCCGTTTTCTTCTTAACAGGCGTAGTGAATAACGTGTTAGTGTCGGAATACTCAATTAGCTCGCCCATGTACATGAACGCGGTTTGATCCGACACACGTGCCGCCTGCTGCATGTTATGCGTAACGATTACAACAGTGTATTTATTTTTCAGGTCATTGATCAGCTCTTCGATCACCAGCGTTGAGATAGGGTCAAGTGCTGATGTCGGCTCATCTAATAATAGCACTTCCGGTTCAATCGCTATAGAACGAGCAATAACAAGACGTTGTTGCTGACCACCGGATAAACCAAAGGCACTATCATGAAGTCTGTCTTTTACTTCATCCCAAAGCGCTGCACCACGCAGTGAACGCTCAACGACTTCGTCTAATTTACGTTTATCTTTAACGCCTTGAAGACGAAGTCCATAGATGACGTTTTCATAAATTGACTTCGGAAATGGGTTTGGACGCTGAAACACCATACCAACGTTACGACGCAGTGCCGCTACGTCAACGCGTTTGTCATAAATGTTTTGACCGTGAAGGTTAATTTCACCTTCTACACGGCATGAATCAACAAGGTCGTTCATACGGTTAATACAACGGAGTAGTGTTGATTTACCACAACCGGAAGGACCGATAAACGCGGTCACTTGGCCTTTTGGGATTTTCATATTAATGCTTTTCAGCGCTTGCTTTTCACCGTAGTAAAGATCGAGGTTTTTGATCTCTAGTGCAGTAAGCTCTGGGCTTAGATTTTCTAAATCAAGCTTTAACTGACCGTTTGCCTGATTAACGTGAGGCGCGACTGTAATCATTTTCAATACCTACTTTAATTCTTTACGCTTAGTGTTCAAGTGAACGGAATTTTTCACGCAAGTGATTGCGGATTCCGATAGCCGTAATATTCAGTGCCACAATAACTGTTACCAGTAAGAATGCGGTGGCATACACAAGCGGACGTGCCGCCTCTACGTTTGGACTTTGGAAACCCACATCATAAATGTGGAAGCCCAAGTGCATAAATTTGCGATCTAAGTGCACAAACGGGAAGTTACCATCGATTGGTAAAGTCGGCGCCATTTTTACAACACCGACTAACATCAATGGGGCAACCTCACCCGCTGCACGAGCAACAGCCAAGATCAACCCTGTCATTATCGCAGGACTTGCCATCGGCACAACGATGCGCCACAACGTTTCAGCTTTCGTCGCACCAAGCGCGAGTGAACCATGGCGTACAGCACTTGGAATTCGCGATAAACCCTCTTCCGTTGAAACAATCACCACCGGCAACGTTAGAATCGCCAATGTCAGAGCTGACCAAATAACACCTGGTGTACCAAAGACTGGACTCGGTGATGCTTCAGGATAGAACAATTCATCAATAGAACCACCTAACATGTACACAAAGAAACCTAGACCGAATACACCATAAACGATTGAAGGGACACCCGCGAGGTTGATAACCGCGATACGCACCATTTTCGTAATAGCATTTTTCGCTGCGTATTCATGCAAATAGATGGCAGCAATAACCCCAAACGGCGTTACGATAACCGCCATTAACATAACCATAAACACTGTACCGAAGATGGCTGGGAATACCCCACCTTCCGTATTTGCTTCACGCGGATCATCACTAACAAACTTACTGATTTGAACTAAATAGTGACCTAGTTTTTGCGCGAAGTTCATGTCATTTGGAAACCACACGTCGAGCACTTGGTAAAGCGGTAAAGTCACTTCTTCACCACGCATGTCGCGAACAATCACTTGGTCACGTTTCGCTTCTTTACGTAACTCAAACAATTCTGTTTCGTAGACTTTATATTGTTCACGTAACGCTTTGCGTTGCTCTGCAAGTTCTGCCACACGCTCATCCGTCAGCGCATCATCCAATAAATACGCGCGCTCTTTTAAACGTAGACGTTCTAGCTCGTAGTTAATATGACCAATATCACCATTTTGCAGGCTCAATGCTTTGTCATTCAGCTCAACAGCACGTTCGACTAGTTCGTGAAGACGCTCAACGGGTTTTTCTGCAACCACTTGGCCATTTTCAATAACGCGTTCTACGTAACCATAAAAGTTTCCGTTTTTGCTACGCTCGAATACGGCCAACGCAGCTGGCGCTGATTTGTTCGTGATGTCGGTTTCCAATACCCAACGGAAATCCAATTCCACGTATTCACGGTTACCTGTTTTTACCAAGAAACGCTCGACGTGATCCGTGTTCATAGCTGACACATCCACACCCGCTGCCTTCAGGCGCGATGTTGGCACGAGCTCTTTGTCGTATATTTCACCGATAACGGTTTGCTTGCCATTTGCTGACAACAATTCTAATTGCACAACTTCGGATGGCCAAAAGAAGGACAAGCCTTTCCAAGCAATCATTGCGAGCAAACCGATTACTGAGATAAGGCTGATACTTACCGCACCGCCTGTCATCCAGATCCAAGGAGAACCTGACTTAAACCACTGCTTTACCATGTCTCGTCTCTCCTTTACATTGAACTGTATTTTTCACGTAGCTGCTGACGAACAAATTCAGCTATCGTGTTGAAAATAAAGGTGAACACAAACAGTACAAACGCGGCTAGGAACAGGATACGGTAATGTGAACTACCTACTTCAGATTCCGGCATTTCAACCGCAATATTTGCCGCGAGTGTTCTCATCCCTTGGAAAATACTCCAGTCCATAATTGGCGTGTTACCTGTTGCCATAAGCACGATCATCGTCTCGCCAACGGCACGGCCCAAGCCCATCATTACTGCGGAGAAAATACCCGGACTTGCCGTCAGTAATACAACTCGTACTAACGTTTGCCATTGTGTTGCACCTAGCGCCAACGAACCGTTTGATAAATGTTTTGGTACACTGAATACCGCATCTTCAGCGATTGAGAAAATCGTCGGAATAACGGCAAAGCCCATTGCAATACCAACAACTAGCGAGTTACGTTGGTCAAACGTCAAACCTAAATCGTTGGTCAGGTACTTACGCACATTGCCGTCAAAGAACCAAAGCTCAAGCGTCTCACTCATTGCAAATGACAACCAACCGATCACCAATACTACCGGGATCAACAAGATAGCATGAGAACCTTCAGGTACGCGGTGGCGGATAGTCTCTGGCAACTTGGTCCAAGAGAACGCCGCAGCTAATATTCCTAAAGGAAGCAGGAATAAGATAGCAATGACCGCTGGCAAATTTTCTTCAATTAATGGCGCCAGCCACAGGCCGGCTAGAAAACCTAGAATAACCGTTGGAAGTGCTTCCATAATTTCGACCGTCGGCTTAACCACACGACGTAATTCACTCGACATAAAGTATGCAGTATAAATTGCAGCGGAAAGCGCTATTGGAACCGCAAACAGCATCGCGTATAACGCGGCTTTAATCGTACCGAACGAAATTGGTACGAGTGAGAACTTAGATTCGAAATCATCACTGGCTGAGGTTGATTGCCATACATAATCTGGCTCTGGATACCCTTCGTACCATACTTCTTGCCAAAGCGCTGACCACGTCACTTCTGGATGTTCGTTGTGAATATCCAAAACAACAAGGGTATCGTTTGTCAAAAGAACTGCGGCGTTTGCACGTGGCGCAATGGCAAATTGGCTGATCGCACCGTCACTGATCTTGCCTTTCCAAAGCGTAGCTTGGCTCGTCGTGTAATACACACCTAGGTCACCGTGATTGGTTGTGGTGAAAAATGAGCGACGATAAAACTCACTGTGAAGCGCCATTGACGCTTTTTTCACGCCTTCAAATGCGCGAACTTTGGTAAACAAACGGCCTTCGTCCGTGTTCACTTCAAACCATTGTGAGACTTCACCGTTATCGTTTGCAATCATTAACGAGTTTGCACCAGCTAGCAGATTCATGCCCGTTAAGTTGGCATTTTCCTCATTTGCAGCAAGCACTTGAATTAATTCAACATCGTCTGCGTTGCGCGTATTGTAGATGTAAATTTGATTCGCTGAACGAACGAATACACGGCTGCTATCGGGTGTAATAAGCAACTCGTCGACTCGACCTTCAACATTCAATTCCGTCCGCAGAGACGTCCACTCAACTTCGCCAGAGAACATGTTTTCTTCTTGCGTGAATGAGGCAAAAAGCACACGTTTATCCGATGTTTGTGCCACGACTGCGGTTTTCTCACCGGTGTGCGTAAACGCGAATTTAGTCAACGCTTTGCCTTGTTCATCAACCACAAGCTGCTTTTCGTCAAGCGGGTATCGTACGGTTGGTGTTAGTAAACGCTTGTTGTTTGGGAACGTCACAAGAAAGCTTGGTTTAACAACTTGCACTTAGCCATTGTCCAAACCATAAGCAAACAGGCCTTCATGTGGTGCCGATTTCGCAAAACTGGTTACGTTGCCATCTAACGTAACTTGTGCCTGAATGAGCGGTTTACCTGTGCTTTTACCTGCAACTTGATAGAAATCCACTTCACCTGTGTTCGACAACACGTAAGCCACTTCCGTTTGCTCTTCAACACCAACTCCGACATATCGAGTTGCGTCGTTCAAGCTCACTTCAGCACGCTTTTCTACTTTCACGGATTCAAAAATGGGCTGAACCACGTACAAGAGGTAGAAGAAGATTAATAGCAAAGCCACCAACACCATTAAGCCACCAGCTGAAATACCAAACTGTGCAAAACGATCTTTGATGAGACGGCTTCTATCCGTTGTAAAAGACGGTTTGTGCGGATTGGAAGTCATCAAAACACCCTTAATTACGATAATTCCCAACATTATATGACGCGAAGATGACAGTTATGTTACAACGCGCATTAATTACAGCAATGACAAGGCCTAGAAAGGCGCATAGTTATTCATTTTTACGTTATTTTTATTTGCAAAAATAGATATTTTCCTGTCTTAATAAATTGGACAAAAGGAATTACAACGCTAATACTTAAAAGTGCGCTAAGACTTGTACCAATACGCTTTAAGATTTACACACTTAGAGTAAGTTTTATGACAAACGGTATTACAAATTGGCCACACTCATCAGGCCCACAATAATAAGAGACATGCATCATGAAGCAGTTAGTTTTAACTATCATAGGTAAGGACCGACCTGGTCTCGTGGAAGAAATTTCGACCACTGTACTCAATCATCACGGTAACTGGCTCACAAGTAATTTAAGTTACTTGGCCGGACATTTCGCAGGGATTGTTCAACTTGAAGTCGCAGATGAACATTTGCAACCATTACAATCCGCTTTATCAGAGCTTCCTAGTCTTGATATCCGCATTGAATGCGGTGACGGCGAAATGGATACCAACAAAGAAGCTGAACGCATCAATTTAATCATCACAGGAAACGACCGCCCTGGCATTGTTCAAGAATTAGCATCAGTTATTCGCCACAAAGGGGCGAACATAACCCAGCTTAGTTCGAAACAACGTAGTGCGCCTAATTGGGGTGTGCCAATATTTAGTGCTATGGCAACTGTTACACTTCCGCCTGGAATGAATAAAGATGCGGTTATTGATGCTTTGGAGAATATTACATCCGATTTAATAGTCGACGTAGAAGAAGCCTAGGCATTACGGGACAAGCGCCGCGAAACCGGCGTTTGTCACAAAAGCGTCACAAGCGCCACTTAGTATAGTATGGCCTGCAGTATCATGGACAGAAAAATGAACGCCTCAACCCAACCGACGCACGTGATCAATTACTTTCCTAAAGAATTGAGTTGGTTATCCTTTAACGACCGTGTGCTTCAAGAAGCAAAAGACCCATCCAATCCAATTATCGAACGAATTCGCTTTCTCGGCATTTTCTCCAACAATTTAGATGAATTCTTTCGTGTACGTGTCGCCGACGTACGTCGCCGTATTCTTTTGAATAACTTGCCCGACACGAACTTTGATGAAGCAGAAGAACTAATGTCTGTTATGCAAAGCAAGGTATTGGAGCTTGGTAAGAAATTTAATAGCATTTATCAACAAATCCTGCTGGATTTACACGAACACAATATTCACTTAGTTCAGCCAGAAGAATTATCGGAATTTCACATAAACTGGTTAAAGCGTTACTTTCAAGATGAAGTATTGCAACACATGGCACCGATGCTGTTAACTGAAGCCATCGACTATTCGGATAACATCAACGATACAATGACCTATTTATTCGTTGAAATGATTGGTCAGAAGAACCACTACGCGTTTCTAGAGATTCCTACTGACCGTTTGAATCGTTTTATTCTGTTGCCTCCTGAACGCACGCGTCGCCATAAAACCATTGTTTTGCTTGATGATGTGATCCGCTATTTCCTTGCTGATGTTTTCAATAGCTTTTTTGAGTTCACCAGCATTCAAGGTTATTCAATTAAGGTAACACGAGACGCCGAATACAACCTTGACGACGAAATTGAAGAAGGCATTTTGGATAAAATGTCGAAAGGTTTGAAGCAACGTCTGTATGCAGAACCCGTGAGGCTAGTCTACGAGCAGTCGATGCCTGAAGAAATGCAGAAGGTTATGCGTAAGCGCCTTGGTATTACCTCTCACGATGCGCTGATCCCTGGTGGCCGATACCGCAATTTCCGCGATTTCATTAGCTTTCCGAATGTGGGTCGAGGCTACTTGGAAAACAAACCGCTGCCCGCTTTGCAGTCTTCTGCCTTTTTACGTCATGCAAGTGTGTTTAAGTCCATCAGCGACCAAGATATTTTACTGTATTACCCATACCATACCTTCAACCATATGTTGGAGTTTGTCCGTCAAGCTGCTTTTGATCCCGATGTTACTCAAATCAAAATCAACATCTATCGTGTAGCGTCTAAATCGCGCCTAATTTCTTCGTTGATCAACGCAGCGAAGAATGGCAAAAAGGTTACTGTCATGGTTGAGCTCAAAGCTCGCTTTGATGAACAGAACAACATCGAGTGGGCGAAAACCCTGAGCGAATCCGGCGTAAAAGTATTAATGGGGATCCAAGCCCTGAAAGTGCACAGTAAGCTGTGTGTTGTACACCGAAAAGAAAAAGGGCAAATCGTAAAATACGCCCATATCGGTACAGGTAACTTCAACGAAAAGACGGCAAAAATATACACTGATTTCAGTTTGTTCACGAAACACGAAGAACTCACGGAAGAGTGTGATATGGTTTTCCGCTTTATCGAAAGTAGTTTTCGCCAATACAAGTTCGAACATTTGATGGTTTCACCAATCAATGTTCGCGAAAAGCTATACCGCTTGATCCGGAATGAAGTAAAAGCCGCTAAAGAAGGCAAAACAGCACGCATAACTATAAAAATCAATAATTTGGTTGATAAAGAGTTAGTTGATAGGCTTTATCAAGCAAGCCGAGCAGGTGTGAAAATTCGTATTATCGTTCGAGGGATGTGTTCCCTTGTGCCGGGATTGCCAAAATTCAGTGAGAATATTAGAGTGATCAGTATTGTCGATCGCTTCTTAGAGCATCCACGTGTCATGATTTTTCATAATGCGGGCGATCCACAGGTGTATTTGTCGTCCGCTGATTGGATGACTCGAAATCTTGATCATCGCATTGAAGTCGGCACGCCTATTTTGGACCCTCGACTTAAGCAATTGCTCATTGATATTGTTGAGATGCATTTTAAAGATCGCACTAAAGCTCGAATTATCGATGCCGAACAAAAGAATACCTACGTCAGACGAGGTAATAATAAGAAAATTCGCTCGCAAATCGCCATTTACGATTTGCTGAAAAAGTGGGAGAGCACTTAATAAATGTCAGACTACCCTGCTATTGCTGCTGTCGATTTGGGTTCAAATAGTTTTCATCTGGTTGTTGCACGCGAAGTGGATGGCCAGATGCAACTGTTGCACCGTGAAAAACAACGTGTCTTTCTCGCGATGGGTTTAGATGAGGACGATAATTTGTCTTTAGAAGCCATTGAACGTGGTATCGCTGTATTGCAACAGTTCGCCGCCACGTTGCAAGGTTTTCCAGCCGAAAACGTCAAAGTTGTCGCTACCTACACACTGAGAAAAACTAAAAATATTCAACAATTTCTGAGTCTTGCGGCAAAAGTTTTTCCCTACCGAATCGAAGTGATTTCAGGCCAAGAAGAAGCTCGTTTGATTTATCAAGGAGTTGCTAGGCACTTACATGATGCTCACCATCGTCTGGTTGTCGATATTGGTGGTGGAAGTACCGAGCTTATTATCGGTAAACATCAACAGCACAGCTTACTTGCGAGTCGCAATTGTGGCTGTGTTACCCTCACTCAACGCTACTTTGCTGATGATAAATTAACAGAAAAACGCCTCAGTAAAGCCATTATTGCAGCGGAACAAGAGTTAGAAAATATTTCCGGTAAATATTGCCAACACGGTTGGCAAATTTGTTATGGCACTTCCGGAACAATTAAAGCAATCAGTGCAATTTGCCAAGATCGCTGGCAAGACCCGCTCATCACGTTAGAGCGCTTGAACAGCATAAAAGCGGACTTAGCGACAGCGAATTCACTCAGTGAGCTGCAAGTGAAAGGCATAACACCAGACCGTGTAACCAGTTTGCCGGGAGGGCTGGCCGTGCTCATTGCCGTGTTTAATCAGTTACAACTGAAAGAAATGCATTACTGTGATTTCGCGCTTCGCGAAGGGTTACTGCACGACATGCAGCAGTCGTACTATGACGTCGACATTCGGGCAAATACCATCAACACCCTGAGTGAACGTTATGCGGTGGACACCACTCATGCCTCAAACATTTGCGACTCGATTCAACAACTCGCTGCGCAAGTCAGTGAGCTTTGGCAACTGGGAAAAATGGACATCAAGTTGCTGAAATGGGCTGCACAACTTCATGAAGTAGGCCTGTCGATAAACTCTTCGGCTTTACATAAGCACAGCGCCTATATTGTGAGTAACACACAGTTACCTGGGTTTACACAAGAACAACAACAGTTGCTGAGCAGCTTGATCCGTTTTTACCGTAAGAAGCTGAAAATTAATGAGATGCCGTTTTTTTTAACACTCAGCAATCACCATTTTTTTAGATTACTTCTCGTGTTTCGACTCGCTGTACTGCTCAACCAAAAGCGACAGCCAGAACTACGACCAGCGGTTCAATTGCACCCGACAGAACAAAGTCTCACCATACAATTTGAAGACCCTGAATGGCTTGAACAGCATACACTCTTTGCTGCAGATTTAGACCGAGAGGCCAATTACTGGCGCTCAATCAATTTCCATTTGCAGTTCAATTAGAGGACAAGCACATTCCGCTTGCTTGGTTGGACGTGAAGCAAAGTGACATTGCGTTAAGCGATGTCACTCACCACACTGAAAATGTCATCACTGTACTGACGGGATTCTAATGCCATTTCATACAAGCTTGTAACTGGCGTGGCTGGACGAATAGCAAGTAGAATATTTTCCGCTTCTTGCCAATCGTTGCGTTCAACAGCTAAAGCAAGTTGTAAACTGCCCCCGAGCATACCTTGATAGGACAGCAGCGCACTAGAGAGCGAAGAATCCAAAGAGAACTCAGCAACAATTGCAGCGAGTTCTATTTCTAGAATGGCGTCAAGGATGGACATCAAACCAATCAAATAGCCCTGCTCGGCCATTTCTGGGCCTCCAGGGAATAGAAATACCTCAAGAAATCGAGCGCGAGCGAGCCCCATTTTGGTTAGTTCTGTCGGCTTGTCGACACCAAGTTCACTTAACGCAAGTACGCGAACAAATTGTCGAATAGCGTCTTCACCAAGATAAACAACGGCCTGTGAAATGGATTTCATTTCTAACCGTCCTTCACCTGAGCGGGCGTTCGCCAACTTTAGAATACGCGCAGTCAAACTGATGTCCTTTGCCACCATAGTTTGAACTTCTTTGAAGTTGATATTTGCTTTTGCAGTGCAACGTAGTAATTCGAATACCACCATTTTTGATGGCTCAATGTTGCCATGATTCATCATTTCTGGGTGGGCAAAGTAATAGCCTTGGAACAAATCACAACCAGCTTGCTTCAAGTACTCGTAGGTGTTCATGTCTTCAATACGTTCAACCACTATTTTCACGTTGGCGAATTGGCGTTTTAATTTTTTTAATGCCATCGTGGTCTTAATTAATGGTTCTTGCACTTCTAACTTGATGTAATCCATCAACCCGAGTAACGGCTCCCACTTTTCGTCGCCGTCGTAATCATCGAGCGCAAATTTGTACCCTTGCTTCTTGAGCTTAGTCACCGTTTCAACTAACGAGGGAATATTTTGTGAGCGCTCAACGATTTCGATCACTAAATTGTTTGGTTTTAACAACCTTGGTAGTTCTTGTAGTAAAGACTCGTCCGATAAATTAATAAATGCGCGTTGGCCAGCCGCTAAGCGGTCAATACCAATAAACATTAGTGAATTGAAGAACAAACGCCCAGTTGCTTGCGCATCGCTCACTCCCACCGGAAACGCATTATTGTGTGAATCTCGATATAATAATTCGTAGGCGAATATGTTCTGTTCCGCGTCAAGGATTGCCTGTCGAGCAATAAACTGCACGGTCGAATTCTTTACTTTCGCTTCAATACCGCTCATTAACATCCCATTCCTACATCAAGCTAATTAATGTGATTTACACTTACTATCTATACTTTGAGCATACGGTAACAATTCGGCCACGGCAAACCAAAGCGATAACAAAATTGAAAAAATTTAGAGACAAAGCAACAGTTTTGCATTGTGAAAAAAATACGCTATGATGAGCAAATGAGGTTTATCTTAATAATCTATTTCCTTCTGCCGTTCGCCTCAGTGGCGAGTGAAGATACTCCTAACCCAGTTGCTACGACCTTAAAATATTGTCTAAGCGGCTCAGGTAACTATTATCCGTATTACACCCACGATGCAGACAAACCCGGCATTCTCCCAGAAATTGTTAAAGCTATTTTGACCACGGCCAATATTCAAGGCGAGAATCTAGAGTTGCCCGCTAAACGAACCATTCAATACTTGAACACTGAGCAAATCGATTTCGATATTCTAAGCCCAAGCTGGCTTACCGAAGAAGAAAAGCGTAACCCAAAGTTTGTTTTTTCCGTGCCCATCATGGACATCAAAGAATTTGTGGTCACTCAACAGAAAACACCAAAAGGCCCATTGCTAAGAGGTCAACAGGTCGGCACAGTGAGAGGGTATTACTACCACGACGACATGTTATTTGAGCGCCTTGATTTTAGTTCAGAAAGGGAATTACTGCAGGCACTAAAGATGGGACGAGTGGACCGAATAATCATCGGTGATTTACCCGCTCGATACTGGGGTGAAAAACTCGGAATTGATTTCGAATTCAAGGCAGAGCATTCCAGCGGTTCTTTGCATTTGCGTTTGCTCGCCAAACATCACCTACTTTTACCGAAGTTAAATGCTGCTATACGAGTGTTGCGTGACAGTGGTCGGGTTACAGAAATAGAGCAAAGCTATGTGACGAATTTACATACTTTGCCCCACGATCCTAACTGATTTGCCAGTGAAATGTGGCGCTAGGCGTTCCTTTATTCAGGCACAAGCTCTTCGCAGCGATAGAAGCCACCTGCATCACTTAGCAATGCAGTCAATTCTGGTAACACTTCTGACATCGTTTTGGTCAATGTCCAAGGCGGATTTATCACTATCATCCCTGATGCGGTCATACCGCGCTCCAACGTATCCGCGCTCGTCGCCAATTCATACAACTGAATGTTTCTGACACCAGATGCTTTCAATTGGGTTTCCATACCGTCAATTCGTTCACGTTCAACCACCGGATACCAAATCATGTACGTAGCTGAACCAAACTTCTTATACGCCTTCACAATGGATTCCACTGCCGTATCGTAATCTTTTTTTATTTCATAGGGCGGATCCATCAATACAACCGCTCGACGACTTGAAGGTGGCAGCAAACCAAGTAACCCCTTAAATCCGTCTTCTGCCCTTACGCGCAATGACTTCTTGTGCTCTGTGTTCGCTTCGAGTCGCTTTAAATCTTGTGGATGAAGTTCAAAAAACCACCCTTTATCTTGGCGACGAAGATACGACTCTGCCACTTTTGGTGAGCCTGGATAAAAAGCCAATTTCTCTTTGTTGAACTGTTTTACTAGTTCGACATAATCAAGAAGTGCTGGATGCGAAAGTGGAGCATGCCAAAGCTTCCCAATCCCCTGTTCAAATTCCAGCGTCTTCTGCGCATCACTACTCGCGAGTTCGAAGAAACCAGCTCCCGAATGCGTATCAATGTAATCATACGGCTTGTCCTTACGATTCATGTAATCGAGAACTTGCGCCAGTACTAAGTGTTTTATTACATCCGCAGGATTCCCCGCGTGAAAAGAATGTCGGTAGCTGAGCATAGTGTCCTCAAAACGCTGAAGCGAACAAAAACATCGATGATTTATTAGTCAGTCGATGAATTAAAAATGAACGGAAACATTTGTTATCGGCATTATCGCCGAAATCTTCACAAAAATCAGCACAAAGTAGCGTAAATACTGGTATTGCCTTGGCGTTTGATTTACATTGGCGGCACCAATCACCGTAACTATGAGCGCTATTTACATGAACGAAATTCTTCCTCAACTCGAACAGCTGATTGAAAAATTATTAGAGAAAAACCAACAACTCAATAGTGAAGTCTCCTCATTGAAGGAACAAGTTGGAAAACTGATTGACGAGAATGAAACCCTGCAACTAGAGATCCTAGAAAGCGAAGAAAAACAGAAAGAAACCAGCACTGCATTGGCTGGATTACTGTCGAAGCTTCAAAGCGTCGATTAATTCGCTTAACGAAATAAAGATTTCCACATCATTATGGCCAACAAAACGATTCAAGTGACCGCTGACGTACTTGGTAAACCACAGCAGTTTACCTGTACGCTAGGTCAAGAGCAGGAACTTTATGATGCGGTTTCGCTGTTGAATCGACGAGTCGAGGAAATGAAGAATCGCTCGACAGTACGAAATGAGCACAATGCCTTATTAATGGCGGCGCTACACCTTTGCCATGAAGTGAATGCACTTAATAAAGACGCCAACAACACGTCTTCTGCGCTCAAAACGCTGTGTGAAAAGTTGAGCTCGACGAAATAATCAGGCACACTAGCTTGGTTATTTGTTGCACAATCCTACGCAGTGGAATGGATCTCCTGCTACAATAATGGATGATATGAGGAAGTGCAGATGTCTCACCTTAAGCTATTGATTTTTATATTTTCCATCTCAATTTTGGGGGCTTGTAAATCGCTCCCAACTGCCGAGAAACCAACGCCTTTTAGCGTACAAAACGCCTCGGCCCAGCAGGTTGTCGCGTCGCTCGACGTCCCAACACGTAAAGTCGAGGCGCCGAAATCCGAAGTGAAATCGCCCCAAAAGCCGACTGCACCAGTGACTTACCATAACCTTTGGGACGAAATCGGCGCGAACCTAAAATTCAATACCCAATCTCATCCGCGTTTACAAAAACGTATCGACTGGTATTTGCAGCAACCGACCTATCTCACCAGTGCAAATAGACGAGCTGAACCGTATCTCTATCACATCGTTAAACGCGTTAAACAACTGCATTTACCGATGGAACTGGCATTGCTGCCATTTGTTGAAAGTGATTTTCGCCTAAAAGCACGTTCATCTGAGCAAGCGCTCGGCGTGTGGCAATTAATGCCTTCTACCGCTCATCACTTTGGTATAAAACGAGATGAATGGTATGAGGGAAGACTCGATGTGTTGGCCTCAACGGACGCGGCATTGGCTTATTTAAAATACCTCCATACACGGTTTAACGGTGACTGGTTGCATGCCATTGCTGCCTACAACAGTGGTGAAGGGCGTGTAAAACAAGCCATTGTAAAAAATCGCAAACAAGGAAAAAGTACACATTTTTGGCACCTGAAATTACCAAAAGAAACCTCTGAGTACGTACCTAAATTACTCGCCCTGTCTTACTTGCTGAAAACTCAACATGGGAAGTTTAAGCAACCGTTTATTGCCAACAGGCCGATCACGACCGTTTTGGATATTGGACAGCCTTTTGACTTTGCAGTACTGGCTAAACTTTCGGGAGTAGACAAAGACAAGCTTCATCGTTTGAATACCGGTTTTTTACAACACCGTAGTTCACCAAAAGGGCCACAAAATGTGTTGTTTCCATTTGCTGAATCGGCGCTCGTAAGTAAACCTTTTTTTAAAGAACATTTTACCCTGAACTATCGTGTAATTTCTGGGGATACCCTGTACAAGATAGCAAAGAACCACCGTATGAGCCTAGACTCGCTACGTACGTTAAACAACAAGCAAGACAATCTACTCAAAGTGGGTGATACACTCAAAGTCAGCCGCCCTACGAAAAAGGCTAATTTATTGGTCGACTATGAAATCAGCCCCTTCTTAGCCAAACTCAATAAACCGAAAATAACGCTCGCCGATCACCAACATATCGTCGCGTCAGGTGAGTCGCTTTGGTCTATCAGTCAGCAATACCATGTCAGTATGCGTGATTTAAGTGACTGGAATAAACTAGGCAGAAAGTCCTTGCTCAAACTGGGGCAAATACTCACCGTTAAACTTCCCCGTCCGCTTTCCCCAGAACCAATGTCATCCAACGATCCGCTTGCCGATCTCCAACTAAAATTGAAACAAAATAGCCAACCGCGTTAAGCTCACGTAGAATAACCGTTTTCACTTTTTCGAGAATTTATCATGCAAGTTGCAAAAGATACCGTAGTTGAATTTCACTACACGCTAAGCGAAGCAGACAACCAAATTGAAAGCAGCCACACAAGCGGTGAGCCGCTCGTTTACTTGCACGGCAATGAAGGCATGCTGCCTGGTCTTGAAGCTGCGATGGAAGGTAAAGCGGCTGGTGATAAATTCAGTGTAACGCTAGAACCTGCAGAAGCGTATGGTGAGCGTCGCGACGAATTTGTACAACGTATTCCACTTAAACACCTACAAGGTGCAAAGGTATGGAAACCGGGTATGACTGCAATCATTCACACTGATCAAGGTCGTCACCAAGTCACTATCGTTAAAGTAGGTCGTTTCAATGCAGATTGTGACTTGAACCATCCTTTAGCTGGCAAAACCTTAACGTTTGCTGTTGAGTTAGTTTCAGTGCGTGAAGCAACGGCGGAAGAATTAGCTCACGGTCACGTACATGCTGCTGGCGGTTGTGGCCACTCGCACTAAGGATTCGTTATGTCTCAACGCGTTGCAATCGTTACGGGCGGCAGTTTGGGTATCGGCCATGCTGTCGTCAAAAAATTACAAGATCTGAATTATCGGGTGTTTAATCTCGATATTCACCCAAGTGAATTAGGTGAATATCGCCATTGTGATGTATCAGATGTCACTGCCGTTAAACAAACGATTCAGACGATTGTTGCCGAAACCCAACGCGTTGATGCACTGGTTTCAAATGCGGGAAAGCACCTGAGTGCTAATATTGAGCAAACGGATGAAGATACCCTCGATGCGATGTTCGCTTTGAACGTCAAAGGGGCGTATGCCGCTATTCAAGCCGTACTCCCGACAATGAAGGCCGTAAACACAGGCTCGATTGTACTTGTCGCATCCGATCAGGCATTCGTAGGTAAACGAAATTCTTTTGCTTACAACCTTACAAAAGCAGCTCTCGCGTCTATCGCTAAAACAACCGCGTTGGATTATGCACCGTTCAACATTCGTGCTAATGCCGTATGTCCGGGTACAATCGAGACACCGCTTTTTCACAATGCTATCGATAAATACTGCGCGCGCTCTGGCGCAAATAAGCAAGATATTATTAGTGAAGAGGCCGCTCTACAGCCTCTAGGCCGTCTAGGTCAACCCGGGGAAGTTGCTGCGCTTACTGCATTTTTGCTGAGTGACGACGCATCCTTTATTACGGGCAGCCTACAAGCCATCGATGGCGGATATACAGCACAATAATGGACATTATTGACCCTCACTTGCATTTTTTTGCACTTCAAGAAGGCAACTATTCTTGGCTTGTGGGCTCAACACCGCCGCCTTGGAAAAATCTTGATAAAATCAAGCAAGACCACGGTTTAAAGGACATCCAAAACATCACTTCATTTGCCCTCAAAGGCATTGTACATATCGAAGCCGGCTTCGATAATACACATCCTGAGCGTGAACTTCAGTGGCTAGCGAAAACACTCGGCCAATTTCCCTATAGAGCAATCGCTTATTGCCCCATTGATGCAGAGCCACACGAGTTTTTGCATCGTCTGGAACAGCTGCCTAAAGAAGCTTTGATTGGTATTCGGGATATTACAGAAAACGAAGACTATCAGCGCCTACAATCACCAAATGTACTTGCGAATTTAGCATCGCTGAGTGAACGCTCGCTTATTTGGGAAGCTCAAGGTCATTTCGGACTGGAATTGGCGCGAAAAACACTGCTCAAACTCGCTCTTGCGTGTCCTGAACTTCGCATTGTCGTCACGCACTTTGGACTTTTGGAAGAAAGAGAAAACTTGCTTGACGTTTTACAGGAATTAGCCAGCGCACCCAACATTTGGATAAAGTATTCGGGGCAAGAAATGCTGTCCAACCCTGTAGAAGCAAAAAAAGCGTTTGAACTCCTTATTGCGGCATTTGGTGAGGATAGAATAATGCTCGCATCCAATTATCCGGTATGCCTACAGCAAATGACGTATGAAATGGTGTGGCAGCATTATTTAACGTCGTGGCCATCGCCATCGAGTTTTTACAAAGTAGCTTATTTCAATGCAAAAAGGTGCTATGGCTTGTAGTCGGGCACGCTTGGCAGACTTGAGTTAAGAACGAATTCTCACTAAATCATAATCCAGCAATTGCGGTACAATTGCCTGTAAACGTGACTCCGTATCGTCTAAACGATTCAAACATTCACAATATTCTGTAGCTTTCGCTTCAAGTTGATGTGCTTTCTTTTGCAATGACTTATCAATTTCTTTAGAAATGATATCCATACGCTGTCCCATATCGTTGATCCTATCTTCGATATTGCCTTCACGAGATTTAAACGCATCTCCCAACGACACTAAAATAGCCCCCAACGAACCATGAACGGCTGAATGGATTTTTTGACTGATCTCTTTTGTAAAAAAATCATCAATTTTAGAAAGCGACTGTGGCGCAATAAAGAAAAAGTCATCTCCACGCTTAAACTTGTCCATTAGTGCCCGCTCGACATATTGAAGCTGCGTTTTAAGTACTTCAGGTTCTTTGTCTGACATACTTTCAACGACTTGTTCAATGGCCGACAAGCCTAAGTTGACCCCATCTGTGGCGAGGTTCACGAGCTCCGGCACCGTATCACGGATCCCTTGGGAATATTCCCGTAATACAATGGTATCGGCTTCATTAAGATTGATCCAATACCCACCGATAAGTAATTGATCATCGTGATTGATTTGTACACGCGTTTGGTTGTTATCGACAATGCGAATGCTGTCATCCGTAATGATCAAACCATGACCAAGCTCGACATCACACTTACTTGTCGCAGCCTGTACGGCACCGCACTGTAATGCAAACGCAACGACTAAACTAACAACACGCATGTAACTCTCCCACCAATATCGCGAAGAGCGTAGCAAAATTTGGAAACAGCGGGAAGCTTATTTTTCGAATCGAACGAGCCGAATATACAAGTCGGAAATTTTTTCTTTGAGGTTATTTTTACCATCGGCGAATTGGTAGACCCACGCATGATCGGTTCTTACCTGATCCGATGTACTGGTCCAATAGTTTTCGTTACGTGTACCAATAAACACGTTTTCATTTATCGACGGCTCAACACATTGATGCTCAACAACGGTTGATAATTCTTTGATGTTAGGTACATGCCAATCATCATGGTTGGCTGTTGTATTCATGCCAATCATCATTTGCTTTTGCAACCACAAGAGCTTGCTGCCATGTGACTCTCGCTGCGGTGCCCGTGCACACCTTATCCGCGACTGAATACGTTTGACCATATGAACACAATTGCCACATAAGGCCTGTTTTCGAGTCAGACACCGTGCCATCTTCATTCACCGCGAATCGCGTCGTCGGTGTTGAAGCTGGAATTTGAGAGGTGAAACATGTTTGAGCAAACGCAATCGAAGGCAGCACCAACAGAGCAAAGACTAAACTGAACTTTTGCTTCATGTAGAAACTCCTATGGGGTTCTCACTAAACGAACATACGCGGTGTTCGCTTTCGGGTAGGCAACGTCATTGCCCGTCTGTAAGTCAATCACGTAAGCTTGGGACAAGCTGGTACCATCTGCACTCGTCTGTTTGGTCCAGTAGTACAAGTTTCCATTGAGTGATGCTGCTGGGCTGTTAGGAAAATAATGGGTAGGTATCATTACGTTCTGACTACGTTTTTCAAAATCTAATAATCCCATTAACTCCACATAAGTAGGCACACGCCAATTCACACCACCACAGTAATTTGTTGCGTTCACGGCTTGCACATAGGCCTCAAGCGAACAATTGACGTCACTTTCACACGTGCTATTTGCTGCCCCGAAAACACTGCCTGTGACACCCGCAAATCCCCAAGTGTAGCGGTTATGAGAGGCACGTAACGTTACATTTGGTAATGTTCCGACAGGCACTTCTTTCACTTCCCAAATGAGACCGGTCACGTTATCCCGAACGCAGCTAAACGATGTGCTGTCATTGGGTAACTCATCTGCAAACGCGTCAAGTTTGGTAAAATCAAATCCATTGTCGCCTTGTCCAGTTTTAGCAAGCCTTGCAACTACACTATCACGCCCTGTTTTAGCGTCTTGACCCGCAAAATCATTACTACTCGCACACTCTATTTTGGCAGTTGTGTTATAACAACTAACTTGCCCGGAGTCATTGAGGTAACCAAGTTTCATCGGTGTGATTGTCACGACTTTACTGTCTGTCCCCGTGTAGCCCGCCACGTCTGTTACCGTAAGCTGCCACGTCATTGCTACTTCGGCATCCACATCAGGTGCCATATAGGTTGTTACGCACGCATTGGCATCAGCTAATGTAACCGAAGGTCCGCTGATTAGCTGCCAATTGCAGCGATAGTCAGCGCTTACACTTTGACTTGAAGATCCATCCAACGTAACGGTTTCATATTCGGTTATCAGTTCATCATTTCCAGCTTTGGCAAAAACAAGTTGGTCGTTCTTTGCCAAGACAATTGAAATACTGTTACTCGCTTGTCCACCTTCATCATCTGTGACGGTAACTTGCCAACTCACTGTAGAACTCGCCGCAAGTAACGGGTGCTCAAACTGTAGTGTACTGTCTGTGAGCGATGCAGGTGTTATGCTCACACCGCCAGTTTGCTGCCATTGATATGAGACGATTTGGCCATTTTCATCTGGATCTTCAGACTCCTCTGCGCTAAGCACAACGGTATCACCCCATTTACTTGGAAGCTCTTCCGGCCCAGTCTGTGTAACCGAGACGGTTGGTACCTGATTGAGTGAAGCGACTTGAAGAACGAGAGTGTCCGACACAAGGCTACCATCGGGCGCTCGATAGTCTGCTTTGATTGTATAAGTGCTATTTGATTTAACATCCGGTATCTCCAGATCGATAGATTCGCCTTCTTCGGGCAAACCATCGATGCTGTCACCTTGGCTTACAGACCAAGTCACCGTACCACCAGATGGTGATACCACCGCTGAAAGTTTGACTGACGTTTTTTCGTCTGCACTAATATCATCACCAACATTGACGCTGGCTTTAACACTGCCATTGCCACTTCCTCCTCCACCGCCTCCGCAGGCAGATAGCAAGGTACAAATGAACAATACAATGGCGTGATATGATTTCATGTTATAAATAACTATCCTGATGAATACGCACAAACAATTTTGTGCCTATTTTACTGTAATCAACTTTATATTCTTTACCATCAAGCGCTTGTATAAACAACAAACGTTTGACCTCGCCAAAGACATCATTATGCGAAATCTGAACGATTTCCAAATCTCGCTCTTTAGCTTCACGTCGATTACGTGGTAATTCTTCTTTAAACGGTACAAGACCCATGTGGGTAACCTTGATCTTAGGATGGTTATCCCCGTTGACTATCACCAAATCTAATTTTTTTTCTTTGTGAATGATAGTGTTTCGACCACTTTTTAGAAACGCTCTTTCTATGCTCATCACTTTACCCTATTTACTTCTCGGCAAACTCTGCTGTAATTGGTTAAGCACCCGCTCTGGGTCTCTTTTCCAATGATTTAGCAGATTTGCAAATCGCCAAATGTCTCGGTCAAGCACCGTTTCCGTCAACATTAAGTCATAGCCAGTCGCCAGCTTAAAGTGTGCCATTCTGTTGCCGAACATCGCGAGTAAACCACTATACTTCTTACCGCTAGGCGAACAATATGCAGAGTCTTCGATCAACCAATCCTCTGGGCAGTTGCCATTTTCGCAATGCATTTTAACAGCTTGTAAAAAAATATGCCGCTGTTCAATCAATAATTTTGCTGCTAATCGAGGTGATAACGACAGTAAAAAATCATCTATGTCTTTAATTTTAATACCAACAGCATTTAACTCAAGCTCAAATTCACCCTGAATCGATTTTGGAATACCTGCTTCGACTAAATTATTCCTAGGCAATTGCCAGAAACCAAATTTATGCAAATAGATCAAACTATTATAATTTATCTCTACACTAAAATACGGTTCTTGGCTTTTAAAAAAACCGATAATTATCGCCACGATGCCACCACTGGCGATGAAAATCTCTACCTTGGAGATAGGGGTAGGACGTAATAACACAAACAACATCACAACAATGATTGCAATCGCCCCCACCAACAAGAACTCAACGGCGTGTCGGTTCGCGGTCGCGCGCAACTTAACTGATTCGTTGTTTACACTTTTTGTCATACCAAATTAATCCAGTAGTAAAAACCATACATTAGGATTGCCCAAATCACCAATAGGCGGATGGTTCGACATCGCTGACAAGGCTCCTTTTCTGCCACTTTTACCTCTCATTTGAATTTAATTTAGTTCTTTTTTTGGGTACTTGTGAAATAATTTAGGCTTTTTTACGGTTAATACACAAAATAATGAGACATCCCGTACGCTAGCCATGGGTGTTTTTAAGTACACTTAATAATAATCTATTTAGCGGTTACAAAACATGCATTCACATCAATCAGGAAAAGCGCTGTTCCCCTTCATCATGCTCGTGCTATTAGGGCTTTGTGTTTATCTTTATTTGCCAAAAGCCGATGGGCAAACTCAAATGGGCGCACAACAAGTCGAAGTGTCTGCTCACAAAGTCATGATGGACAATCAACCCGTCACTGTTGATGGCGTAGGTAGCGCAAGAGCTAATCAAGCAATCGACATCACCAGTGCACAAAACGATTATGTAACCAGCATTTATTTCAAAGATGGCGATACCGTATTAAAAGGGCAAAAGCTGGTCCAACTCCAAGACCAACAAGAACGCCTTCAAGTAAGTGAGCTCACCATTAATTTGAAAGAACAAACACGTCAGCTCGAACGATTAGCCGAATTAGCTAAAAGTCAAAGCGCCGCCAAATCACAATTAGAAGAACAACGATCGAAAGTGGATGCACTTACTGCTCAACTTGATGCTGCAAAAACGAAGCTCGCAGAAATGACCATTAGCGCGCCGTTTGCAGGCACATTAGGACGTCGTTCAATCTCTGTCGGTGCGTATGTTACAACCAATACCGTGATCACCACATTGGATGATTTAAGCGTAATTAAAGTGGATTTCCAAGTCCCGGAAAAATATCTCGCGCAGTTACAAATCGGCATGCGTGTCACCGCCTTAAGTGATGCCTACCCAAATGCCCCTTTTGAGGGGGTATTATCCCACGTCGATACACGCATTGATGACAAGACTCGCTCTGTCTCTGTCACCGCGAAATTCAACAACCCAAAACACTATTTACGTCCGGGAATGTTGCTCTTTACCAAACTTCAGTTAGCTGAAGTCTCGGCACTGATGGTGCCAGAAAAGGCCATTATCCCTATCCAAGACAAACACTTTGTTTTCGCAATTGGCGACGACGGAAAGGCACACCGAACCCAAGTGAAAATCCAAACTCGCTTCAGTGGTTGGGTAGCTATTGCTTCGGGTCTTGAAGAAGGACAACAAGTGATCACGGAAGGGACCTTGAAACTGCGAGAAGGCAGTGCTGTGTCGGTAAAGGGGTAATTGCGTGAAAATAACAGATACCGCCGTCAAACGCCCCGTCTTCGCCATTGTAATCAATCTCTTGTTGCTCACATTTGGTTTAGTTGCCTTTACCATGTTACCACTTCGAGAATATCCAGATATTGATACCCCTATTGTCAGTGTGAGTACCGACTACCCAGGTGCCAGTGCTGAAGTGGTTGAAACCAAAATCACCCAAATTCTTGAAAACCGTATTTCCGGTATTGAAGGCATTAAAAGCATCACCTCATCAAGTCGCAATGGCAGTTCGAACATTACGATTGAGTTTACAATTGACCGTGATATCGATGCCGCCGCCAACGATGTGCGCGAACGTGTCTCTCGCGCTCAAGACAGATTGCCGGATCAAGTCAGACCACCAGAAGTTTCAAAATCAAACAGCGATGAAAGTCCCATTGCGTGGTTTGTGCTAAACAGCCAAACCATGGACTCTCTGCAACTGTCGGACTACGCACAGCGCTACATCGTTGATCGCTTAGCCGTGGTCGATGGTGTCTCTAACGTTCGCATCGGTGGTGAACGCCAATATGCCATGAAAATCTGGCTGGATAGAAAAGCAATGGCCGCACGTGGTATTACGAGTAACGACATTGAACAAGTGTTACGTAATGAGAACGTTGAACTTCCAGCTGGCGAAATTGAATCGCTCGACCGAGATTTTGCTGTTCGTATTTCGAGAAGCTATAAATCACAAACTGATTTCCATAACTTGGTTATCAAACGGGGTGACCAAGGCTATTTAGTGCGATTAGGTGAAGTTGCAAAAGTCAGCTTAGAAGCCGCTGACGACGAGAGCCTTTTCCGTGGTAATGGCCGAAATATGATAGGTCTTGGCATTGTAAAACAGGCCAAAGCAAACACCTTAGAGGTGGTCGATAACGCCCGCGCAGAACTGGCCAAAATTAAGCGTAACCTGCCTGAAGGTACAACTATCGAAGACAGCTACGATTCGTCTATTTTCATACGTGAATCTATCCATGAAGTTTATCGTACGCTCGCCATTGCAATGGCACTTGTCGTCATGGTTATTTATCTCTTTTTAGGAAGTGTTCGCGCAACGCTCATTCCTGCGGTCACCGTTCCAGTTGCCTTGGTAGCAACGTTTATGTTCTTGTTAGCCATGGGATACTCAATCAACTTGCTGACCTTGCTCGCGCTCGTTTTAGCCATTGGCTTGGTGGTAGACGATGCAATAGTTATGCTGGAAAACATCCATCGCCGCATTGAAATGGGCGAGCCTCCGCTGCTTGCCTCGTACCGTGGTGCCCGTGAGGTTGGCTTTGCGGTTATTGCAACGACGTTGGTGTTAGTGGCCGTATTCGTTCCCCTTGTTTTCATGGAAGGTCGAATTGGTGCTCTCTTTACTGAATTCGCGATGGCGGTCAGTGCTGCGGTGATTTTCTCGAGTGTCACGGCGCTGACGCTTTCCCCTGCTCTTTGCTCTAAAATCCTGAAAAACCATCAGAACGACAGCGCGTTTAGCCGTTGGATGGACAGACAATTTGGTCGAATCGAGCAAGGCTATGAGCGCATTTTACACAATAACATTCAGAGCAAACTGGGGCTTTTTGGTGTCTTGGCGTTAGCCGCGCTCGCAAGTTATCAATTGTTTAAACTCACACCATCCGAACTTACACCGAAAGAAGATCGTGGCACTTTTTTCATTATGATGAACGGTCCTGAAGGTGCGTCTTATGAAAACAATGCGGCGAACATGGCGGAAATCGAACAGCGCTTAATGCCTTACCTAGAACAAGGTGAGCTTAGTCGAGTGTTAGTGCGAGTGCCGGGCTGGGGTGGACAAGGCGGCGTTGCAATTGTCGGCATGCCGGATTGGGATGAACGTAAGCGCTCAACTTGGCAAGTCATGGATGAAATCAGTGGCAAAATGACCGAAGTCACCGACGTTCGTGCTTTTGCGATTATGCGCCGAGGCATTGGTGGTGGCGGCAATTCTCGCCCCGTTGAATTTGTGCTCCAAGGAAACGACTACAGCGAACTGGCGCAATGGCGCGATCGCATTATCGCTAAAGCACAGAAAAATCCGGGCTTGGTGCGTATCGACCACGATTACAAAGAAACCTTCCCACAATTTTTAGTCAGTATCGATAAAGCTAAAGCGGCCGATCTCGGTGTTTCCGTAAACGATGTGGGCAAAACACTTGAAACCATGTTAGGGCAACGCCGAGTAACGACCTTTATTGATCGCGGTGAAGAATATGACGTTATTCTAAAAGGGGAAAAAGCCGATTTTTCATCGCCGTCGGATATCGCCAATATCTACGTGAAGTCGCGTACTGGTACACTTGTTCCGCTGGACAGTTTAGTAACGTTAACGGAGCAAGCGACCGCTGCCCGACTAAACCGTTACAACCGCATGCGCGCCATCACTATCTCCGCCAACTTGGCTGATAATTACACGCTCGAAGAAGCACTTAACTTCCTTAACCAAGTCGCTGCTGAAGAAAACAAAAACGACGGTGCAATCGACTACAAAGGCGAATCTCAATTGTTTTACGAGGGTGCCTCAGCAATGACATATGTCTTTATTCTCGCCCTCACGGTCACTTTCTTAGTATTAGCGGCACAGTTTGAAAGTTTTGTGCATCCGTTTGTGATCATGTTGACCGTACCCCTTGGTTTGGTTGGCGCGATGTTTGGACTATTTATCACCGACAATACCATCAATATTTATAGCCAAATCGGTATTGTAATGTTGATAGGTTTAAGCGCCAAAAATGGCATTCTTATCGTTGAATTCTCCAACCAATTGCGTGACCGTGGTGTAGAATTTAAAGAAGCGGTGATCCGTGCCTCAAAGCAACGTTTACGTCCAATAATCATGACCTCGTTAACGACGGTTATGAGTGCAATTCCGCTGGTATTGGCAACAGGTCCTGGTGCAGAGAGTCGTGCGGTTATCGGGGTCGTGGTTTTCGCAGGGGTCAGCGTTGCGACATTACTTACGCTATTTGTCGTCCCAACCGCTTATCTTGCGCTCGCGCGAAGAACACAATCGCCTGAGTTCCTTGCAAAACGACTCGACGAGCAAAATACCCAACATCCTCTGAAGTAAGGAGAAAGTTAAGATGCAAGTTGCAACGTTTGGCGGTGGTTGTTTTTGGTGTATTGACGCGGCCTTTCGCCGTGTCAATGGGGTTTCACACGTTGAATCCGGCTACATGGGCGGGCACATCGACAACCCGACCTATCGCGCAGTTTGTTCTGGTTTAACGGGCCATGCCGAAGTGGTACAAATCACGTTTGATGAACGTGTTGTGTCATTCGAAACACTGTTGGAGATGCTGTTTGTATTGCATGACCCAACCCAACTCAATCGTCAGGGCAACGATGTTGGTACACAATATCGAAGTGTGGTGTTTTATCACACCAATGAACAGAAATCACAAACCCAACAATTCATTGAACGAGTTGTGCCGCATTTCTCAGAACTCATTGTTACTGAAGTGAGCGAAGCAAGCGTCTTTTACTCGGCGGAAACTTACCATCAAGACTATTACAATTTGAATCCCGAACAAGGATATTGCAGTGTGCTTATTGCACCTAAACTAGCGAAGTTTTCGCAGCATTTTGCAGAGTTGCTCAACGACTAATTGCATAAAGAAAGAGGCACTCGGGTTGCCTCTTTCTTTTCTTCTCAAGCTAAAACCGATTTAGAATTTTGCATGTAAATTCAGGTAGAATCGACGCTCAGCCGTGTTGTAATAAAACACGCTACTGTCAGCAACACCCGCATCTACCGCGTTGTAGTCCCTATCAAACACGTTTTCGATACGCGCGATCAACGAAACTTCATCCGTAAATGTGTAGTTTGCAACTAAGTTAAAAAGCGTATACGACGGTAACGGTGTGTACTTACCTAAACGGTCACTGCGATATTGCACTTCTGTCGCAACTTCCAACGCATCAAATTGTTCAGCTACACGCCAGTTCAATGTGTTTTTGGACACGTAGGTCAGTTCGCTGTTTGTTTGTTCGTCTTTTGCATCTAAGTACGTGTAGTTCCAAGATGAATCAAGTCCCAACAGAGTATGAGTGACACTCACTTCAATACCCTGATGGCGGGCTTCATTAATATTTGCAGGCTGCCATTTACCTTGAGCATTTGGAGCCCAAGCAATTTTGTTGTCGAATACGGTTTTGAAAATAGCCGTCTCAAAGCTCACGTTTTGCGTAAAGCCTTTTATACCAAGTTCTTGGTGACGTGACTTCTCAGGCTCCAGTGCTGCATTACCCGAATTTGGGAAATACAAATCGTTGAAGGTTGGCGCTTTGAAGCCGGTACTTTGTGATACATGGAGCGTCAAGTTTTTACGAATATCGTAGCCCGCCCCAATACTGTACGTTACTTCACTGCCAAACTGATCATCGGATTCACGACGCACAAATCCTTCGGCTTGGATAGCGTTCCGTGCGTATGTTGCGCCCATGAACCAAGCAGATGTCGAACGGGAATTTAAGTCATAAATTGTAGAACTGCCCGAAACATCTTCTTTATTGTGCGTAAAGCCTGCTAATGCGGTCACAGAATCCAGTGCAAACCACGTTACTTTCGCTTCTTTCGTGGTTCGTGTGGTATCAAAAGTGCTAACAAACCCTTCGCTTATATCGTCCGATTCATCTGATGCGCGACTGATATCCAACGCGAGGCTGACATTATCAATGCGTTTATTCCAACCCAATGACAGCAAATCATTTTTGAATTCACTACGGTAATCGGTTGCGTTAATACCACCCCACGCACTGTCATAATCGACTTCACCTTGGTTATGTTGAATTTTCGCCGATACCTGACCTAAGCCTTCGTCTTGGTATGACGCTGCAAGCCCAACATTGACATTGTGGTAGCCATCATTATCAAATTGGAGCGTCTGCATTACATCAAAACCGTCGGTTTTCTCAAAACTCGCATTAAGGTTAAGATCCCAGCCACCTTTTTGTGTACCAGCAGCCAGTTCAGCAACGTGATAACTGTCCGAGCCAACTCCGACTGTAATTTCTGTCGCGGTTGTTTGGCGTGTAATGATATTAATCACACCCGCTAATGCATCCGAGCCATACACAGCGGCACGAGAGCCTTTGACCACCTCAATTCTTTCGATGCTACTAAGCGCAATATTGGCTATTGATTTGTAACCGAGCGTTGCGGAACCGACGCGCACACCGTCGATAAGTACGAGTGTGTGACGTGTGTTCGAGCCGCGAAGTGACAACCCAGTATTTTGACCAAGTCCACCATTACGATTAATTTGGAAACCAGCTTGTTGTGACAGCAATGCTGCAACATCATTCACACCGCTTTTTTCAATATCAGCGCGCTCGATAACAATCACAGAAGCCGCTACATCCGCGACTTTTTGCTCTAATTTATTTGCTGTAACCGTTATGCGCTCAACATTGTTTGCTAGAGACGATGTGGAATAAAGTGACGAAGACGCAGCAATTGCAACGCCAAGCAATGATAGTTTGTACATGATGTCCCCTGACCTGCGCCCACCGCACAAGTTGTAAGTAAGAAAGCTCCAAGGCCGGTCTCCGGACTTACACAACTGTGTTTACCGTTGCGGGGGCAGTGTTGGATTAGGCTTGCATCTTGCGAACCGCACCAAGCTTCCCGATTATCTTGCCAGTCTGTTGTCCAAAACAACGACTATCAAGCACCTTGAAAAGAGGCGCTATTGTCCAAATTTGGCAGTCAAATGTCAATGGACGTCTAGAAAGCCAAGAAGAGAAGAAACATAAAGTGATGCAGGAAGCAGCGGACACTGCTTCCGATGGACAGAATTAATCGCGGAAGTTTTTGAACTGGAATGGTTGGCCGAGTTCTGCACCACGGATGAGTTGCATCACTTCTTGAAGATCGTCACGGTTTTTACCCGTTACACGTACTTCTTCGCCCTGAACACTCGACTGCACTTTAATTTTTGATTCTTTGATAAGTTTGGTAATTTTCTTCGCCATATCCTTATCAATACCTTGTTTTAAGCCTACTTTGCGAGAAAACGTTTTGCCTGAATGCACAACGTCTTGCAACTCAAGGCATGAAACATCTAAGCCGCGCTTAGCCGCTTTGCTAACTAAAATATCAAACAGTTGCATTAATTGGTGTTCCGCTTCACCCTTTAACACGACCAGTTTGTCATCTAATTCAATCGACGCATTTACACCACGAAAATCCCAACGCGTTTCTAATTCACGAGCAGCATTATCGACAGCGTTCTTTGCTTCTGTCATTTCAATTTCTGACACGATGTCAAATGATGGCATAATTTTCTCCTAAAATTGATTACGATTAGTATACCAGCCCTCGTTATCAGAAGGAAAATTTCAGCATGATTGTGCACAAACAAAACTCAAAATAAGCACATGGAAACTCAAAGAATAGACCAGAATATTCATGTTACGTCCACCTTTCGATGATATACTCGAGGCAATAATAAAGTCGTAGTAGGAATTAACGTGACAAGGCGTGTTTACCAATTTCTTTTCTTAGCGAGTCTCATTATTTGTACCGCATTGTTCATCAAAGAGGTAAAAACGAATCTCGTACTGTTCGCACATGTCGATAAGGTTGTACATTTTGTTATCTTCCTTGGCTTGGCGTTTATCCTTCACCATGCCTTTAGACTTCCCGTGTGGCTGCATTTAGTGCTCCTTGCATTTTATGGGGCAAGTATTGAAGTGTTGCAATCCTTTGTTCCTTACCGCCAAGCCTCGTTTGCCGATTTTGTTGCCGATATGGCCGGCGCTATTGTCTATTTCGCAGGATATTATGGCTGGACAAAAGCAATCAAAAAAACACGATAAGCCTGTTTATGTGGTTGGAGCGGGCGCCGTTGGGCTGCTTTTTGCGCGCTATTGCCAACTTTTCGCTCCGGTTACCGTGGTCACTCGGTCTACCCAAACCGGTACCCCCTATTTTTATCAACATGAATTGGTCACCACACCGCTCAGTGTGAGTCATGCTCACTTTGAGCACCTACAGCGTCAGTCTATTGAACAAGTACTGATCTGTGTAAAAGCTTACCAATTGCCCGCAGCGCTTGAGCAACTTTGGCCTTACCTAAGCGACGATGCAACGATTGTAATCAGTCACAATGGCATGAGTGATTTGACCCCATGGCTTGCAAGGCTAACTCAAACGCAACAAATGTGGTTTGCAACCACGAATATGGGGGGTTTAAATCGTCCCCTGACACGGTTGTACACAAAGGGATTGGAGCAACTTGGTTGGGTAACTTAAGCCACAGCAGTCTACCCGCTCCTTCTCTGATTACCGCTATGCAAACTCACTTTCCACAGTGTGCGATACATGAAAATATCCAGCTGCTGCGCTGGCAAAAGTTACTGGTCAATGTCGCCATTAATCCGATATCAGCTCGTGAAAATGTCGATAATGGCGTATTGCGGCAACCCTTCTTTGCCAGTGAAATACTGGGGCTATTAAATGAAGCCGTATGGATAGCAAATCAAAATGGAGTAACTATTTCGCTTTCAGACGCGCTGGAATTAGCCTACCAAGTGATGCAGCAAACAGCTCAAAATCGTTCGTCCATGCGCCAAGACATTCATTTAAAAAGGGAAACAGAAATAGACGCTATTTGTGGTTTCATTTGTCGGCAAGCACAGCAAAAAGGCAAGCAAACGCCTTTCAATGCGCGTTTACTTACCCAGATACAGAAGAAAAGCGCCTGAGGCGCTTTTTAACTACTTAGACGGCTTGTACACTCGGACATTGAGATACCCTTTTTCATGTAAAATCAGGGCTTGAAGCTGACTCATTACCCCTTTCTTACAATATAAGAAGTATTCTTTATCTTGAGGCAAATCGCCAAACTGAGTAGCCAAACGGAAGAATGGCAGGTGCTTCACTTCAAAGCCTTCAATTTCCAGTGGTGAGTCGTCTTCTTCTTCAGGTGAACGAATATCAAGGACTACCGCACCTTGTGGCAATTCGCTAACTGATTCCGCTTCTTTCACTTCTTCTTTCGTGGCTTCTTCAATTTCACGAATATCCATGATGCGCGCGTTATCAACCACCGTGTTTAATACATCAAAATCGAACTTTTCTTCTTCCGCTTGCACTTTACCAATGCGGGTTTTGACGTTCGGCTTCTTCGAAATGACACCACAATATTCTGGCATTGCTTCGGCCATTTCTATCGTCCCGATTTGACGTGCGGTGCTGATGATTTCTTGCTTATCCAAGTGAATCAGCGGACGCAAAATAAGAGTTTCAGTGACTCGGTCGATTACGCTCAAGTTAGCCAATGTCTGGCTCGAAACTTGGCCAATGCTTTCTCCAGTGACCAGCGCTGGAATATTGAGACGCTCAGCGATTTTACTACCTGCACGCATCATCATACGTTTAAGTACCACGCCCATTTCGCCACTGTCGATGTTTTCTAAAATCTCGGCCACTACAGGTTCAAAATCAACCGCAATAAACTTTACGCGGTGTGTTGAGCTAAACTGTTTCCAAAGGAAATAACTAACTTGCTTTACCCCAATTTCATGCGCCGCACCACCTAGGTTAAAAAACAAGAAATGCGTGCGGGCGCCCTTCCGCATCATGTGGTACGTTGCCACACCAGAGTCAAAGCCACCTGAAATTAAGCTGAGAACATCTTCTTGCGTTGGTAATGGGAAACCACCCAAACCACGGTGAATTTCAGTCAAAAGGTAAGCTCGATTGTCTTTAATCTCGATTTTTACAGTAACGTCCGGACGCGTAAGCTTAACGCTTGCCCCTTCTACGTTTTGATTCAAGCCACCACCAACATACCGCTCGGCTTCTGTCGACGTGAAGTCATGAGTACCTTGGCGTTTAATGCGCACACAGAACGTTTTACCTGCAATGACTGGCGCGACTAAACCCAACGCGTGTTGATAGATGTCGTCTAACGTTTCGAAGATCACTTCTTTAACTTCAACAACTTGCTCAATACCTGGTACGCGCTTAAGTTCATCGATAAACGTTAGACGAGTTTGTTCATCACTCAGTTGGGTAGTAATCGTGATGTTGTCCCAATTGTTTTTTACAGCGACTTTCTCATCAAACCTGCGCAGAATGATTTTCACGTTGCGCTCAAGAATGCTCGTAAAACGCTTACGCACAGACTTACTTTTAATGACGATTTCAGGATGTAGTTTAACAATAAATTTCAACATAAAACTCACTCGAATTAAGAGGTTAGTTTACTTGTTTGCGAAAAACGAAGTAAGCTTGCGTGTGCTGAGTGAGTTCAAATGTGACGACTACAACCCGCACCAAAAACAAGGCGCGGGATTATAGCAAAAATGTCAGCAAGTAGGAAACGCTGATTTTTTACGCAATGCTCGGTAATGATTCGTCTGCTAGCGTTTGATAATGCGCTTGCAGTTGGGCAATTTTTTGCTTACTCATTTGCGTGCAATAAGGCTTGAACAACATTAACACTTTCACGATACCATTGTAGATATCTTGCTGCTCTAACACCCCTGTCAACCGTCTAGCCTTAACGTAAGGCGTCCAAAAGCTAACCGTCATTTTCAACATGTGAGCTAACTCTTTTGCATCCTCATCATCAATGGCGATCACGTCTACATCTCGCAATGCAATCACAACGGCCTTCACTTGCTCAAACAACTGAGATTGAAAAGCGATGTAGTCTTTTTTCAATTCATTATCTCTTGCCAAAATGTCGGTCAGATTGTCGTAAAAGAAATGGTATCGCCACATCAAATCAAATAAGGAATCCAAGTATAACGTTAGCTGCTCTAACGCATTTTCTCCAAGACTTAGAGGTTTAAAATGCGTATTAAGGTGTTCGCTGTATAAGGAAAAAATATGACGAATGATGTCTTCTTTGTTTTTGAAGTGATAATACAAATTGCCAGGACTTATTCCTAAATTCGCTGCAATGTGATTTGTCGTCACGGCACGCTCACCATTTAGGTTAAACATGGCAATACTAGTTCGAATAATTTTTTCCTTGGTATTCATTTCCTAGTCCCATTGAAGTGCAAATAAACAATGCTGTTTTAAATGTTTCGCCATAGAACGCTTAATCAAATGACTCAACAATTTTCAGTAGCCATGTGCGAATTCTAACCGCGGGTAATATATTGCCACGCAACAGAGATCCACGAATAAGTGTCGCTACAATGACCAACAACTTGGCCGCAGTATAGCCAATTCCAAAGGTGATACCTAGGGTAACTTTACCAAATGGGGATGAATTTTGTTCAAACACCATGATTATAGAAAATTCCATGCTTAATCACGGTTTGGAATTCGATATCGTGCAATCCCCACTTCTACTCTCTATCAACCTAGTCACGTGAGACAGATTGGTCTTTTAACGGAAACAGTTTCACACAGAGTAACTGCTGTTATTCCAATAAAAGCTTGTTAATATATCAACAATTTGAATTTCGATGATACGACAATGAATGTAGTTGCACTTTACCCTGGTACGTTTGATCCGTTAACAAATGGGCATATGGACTTAATACAACGTGCCGCAAAAATGTTTCATACCGTTATTTTGGCGATTGCACACAACCCAAATAAGAAACCCTGTTTCACGTTGGACGAAAGAGTAGCATTAGCAAGCGAAATTACACGTGATCTGAAGAATGTAAAAGTCATTGGTTTTACAGGGTTATTGGTTGATTTAGCGAAACAACAAAATGCAAATGTGCTGATCAGAGGCATTCGAGCCGTGTCTGATTTCGACTATGAATTTCAACTTGCCAACATGAATCGACGTTTAAACCCCGATTTGGAAAGCGTGTTTTTAACACCATCAGAAAAAAACTCATTCATCTCATCGACCTTAGTTAAAGAAGTGGCGCTTCACCATGGTGACGTTAGCCAATTTGTCCACCCACTCGTTTCAAAAGCATTACAGGAAAAACTCCACGGATGAAAAAGCGTCTGCTTTGTCTGAGTCTTGCATTAGTAAGCCAAGGTTCCCTAGCGTCACCTTGGATTGATGCAGGTGATACTCAACTAAAAAACTCTATCGATTTACTTGTCAGCTACGGTGTTATTCATCACCCAGTAAATCAATACCCTTTAATGTGGCAAGGTATTGCGTCTGATCTGGTTGATATTGATAAAGCCACACTTCCACACGAAGTGATGTTTGCCCTACAACACGTTGAACATTCTCTGCGTGTCGCAAAGTTGAAGCGTGACTCTGGAATTCGAGCCTACTATTCCAGTGATGCAAAATTGACACAAGGTTTCGCTCCACGCGACAAAGCAAAAGCGGGTTTGGACACTTACGGTTTAATGACGAGTGAAAAAGTCAGTGCCAAAGTGCAAGTGAACTATCAGCGTGATGGACTAGATGGCAAATCAACGAATTACGATGGCAGCCATTTAGCGGTTTTATTTGATAACTGGGCGATAAGTGCAGAGCGCTTAGCTTACTGGTGGGGCCCAAGCAATGACAACGCACAGTTGTTGTCAAACCATGCTCCACCAATGACAGGACTTCGCCTAACTCGCGCTAGTTCGCAACTTGGTCCGTCATTTTTATCCTTTTTAGGCCCTTGGCAAATGACGGCGATTGCTGCAAAACAGCGCCCTAGTCAACCAATAGCTAACGTAAAAAAGAATCCTTCATCTAACTTGTGGGCTTTGCGATTTGCCGCCACCCCTCTACCAGGCTTGGAAATCGCCACCAGCACATTGAGCAGTGAATTCGTTTTTGAATATGACCGAACGTTGGAACGAGAAACCCCGAAAAAGCAAACGCTACAAAGTTTCGATGTTAAATATTCAACGCTAGCAGGCCAAATTCCATTTAGCGTTTATGGGGAATGGATGGGCCACAACCAATCCGGCTTAACACCCATTTCTCCTACATTTACGGCAGGTATTGAAACGTTCACTGCAACCGAGTCAAGTCGCAGCAAATACTATATTGAATACACGGACAATGAACAAACTTGTACTGAAAGTCGCGTATTGGTGGGTTGTGATTTAGAAATCGTTCCTAAAAACCAGTTTACCAACCGCGATTGGTGGCTTGGCAGTGCGCTGCCACAGCAAATGTCAGGCTGGACTCTAGGTTACGAACGTTTTGAGTCGTCGGGTCAAGGTTATAGTGCAAAACTAAAAAGGCACACTAAAGAAGAAACTGATTTTTCTGAACTTGAACTGCGTTACCAACGTGGGTTGTTCAATGGATTATGGCGTGTATCTGCCAACTATATCCGCCAAGAAAATCCGCAGGACACAACGAGCGATACACGTTTTAGTAGCAGTTGGGAATATCGCTTTTAAAGCCCTTAATTAAAGAAAAAGGCGAGCTAAGCTCGCCTTTTTTATGCATTTTTTGCACGCTTCTTACCAAACGTTTCTTTGCGATTTTTATTATCGCCAACACGAGGCTTGGTATTCGCTTTTTTGAATTGAGCAAAACCTGTGTGTTTAGTTAACGCAGGCTTGCCTTTCGATGTTACCTTTGGTCGTTCATTGCGGCCTTCTTCCGGCACCAAACAATGCGGCGCTTTACCAATTAAATTCGCTTTCCCCATCGCTCGTAGTGCATCACGGATCATTGGCCACCCCGCCGGGTCGTGATAACGCAGAATCGCTTTATGTAAGCGACGTTGTCTCGCTCCTTTCGGTACAGACACGGTCTCCGTGTTGTTCTTAATGTTTCTGAGCGAGTTCATTTCGGTATGATAAATCGTCGTCGCATTTGCCATAGGTGATGGATAAAAGTTTTGTACTTGGTCCAATTTAAAGTCGTGCGATTTCAACCATAGTGCTAAATTCACCATGTCTTCATCCGTTGTCCCTGGGTGAGCCGAAATAAAATAAGGGATTAAGTACTGCTTTTTTCCTGCTTCTTTAGAATATTGCTCAAACAGCGCCTTAAACTTATCGTACGCGCCCATGCCTGGTTTCATCATCTTTGACAATGGGCCATTTTCGGTATGTTCAGGCGCTATTTTCAAATATCCACCTACGTGATGGGTCACCAACTCTTTAACATAGCGTGGATCTTCAATTGCCAAGTCATAACGCACACCCGAAGCAATCAGGATTTTCTTTATCCCTTTGACTTGACGTGCGTTTTGGTAGAGTTCAATCGTTGGCGTGTGATCCGTATCCATATGCTCACATATAGTTGGATAAACGCATGATAAACGTCGACACGTACTCTCTGCGCGCTTGTTCTTACAACGCAACCCATACATGTTGGCCGTTGGTCCGCCTAAGTCCGAAATCACCCCCGTAAAGCCAGGCACTTTGTCTCGGATCTGATTAATCTCTTCCAAAATAGACTCTTGCGAGCGGCTTTGAATAATACGACCTTCATGTTCCGTGATTGAACAGAAGCTACATCCCCCAAAGCACCCACGCATAATATTGACCGACGTTTTGATCATGTCATAAGCCGGGATCTTTGCATTACCGTATTTTGGATGAGGAACACGTTGGTATGGCAAACCAAAAACATGGTCCATTTCTTCCGTTTCTAAGGGATAAGCAGGCGGATTTACCCACACATAACGATCGCCATGACGCTGAAATAATGCACGAGCACACCCTGGATTTGTTTCTTGGTGCAAAATCCGAGAAGCATGAGCATAAAGTGGTTTATTGACGCTCACTTGCTCAAAGGCTGGCAACTTCACATAAGCTTTTTCATATGGTTTTAAGCGTGGCGGTTGTACTACGATGGGTTTTGCCGCTTCTGCTTGTAAATCGATTCCTGCCGCAGCAAATTCGGATTTGCTACAACCCACATCGTCTGCACCATAGGGATTCGGAATGGGGTCAATTTTACCAATTTTATCAATTGCGGTGGAGTCGCTACCGCGCCATTCAGGTAGCGGTGTCTTACGGATCACGGCAGTGCCACGAACGTCTTGAATTTGCTCTGGTGTTTCACCTGCCGCTAGACGATGCGCCACTTCAACAAGTGGACGTTCGGCATTTCCGTAGATTAAGATGTCTGCTTTGGCGTCAAAAATAATACTGCGACGAACCTTTTCCTGCCAGTAATCATAGTGTGCAATACGGCGTAAGCTTGCCTCAATACCCCCAATGACCAGCGGAACATCGCTGTAAGCTTCTTTACAACGTTGACTGTAAACAATAACGGCGCGATCAGGACGTTTACCACCTTCGTTGCCTGGTGTGTAGGCATCATCGTGACGTAAACGTTTTTCGGCAGTGTAGCGGTTGATCATGGAGTCCATGTTACCCGCGGTAACACCAAAAAATAGGTTTGGTTTACCAAGCTCCATGAAAGGCGTTTTTGAGGACCAATCCGGCTGCGCAAGGATACCAACACGAAAACCTTGTGCCTCCAACACACGACCAATCACCGCCATACCAAAACTTGGATGGTCGACGTACGCGTCACCAGTAACAATTATAATGTCGCAACTATCCCAACCAAGTTGTTCCATTTCTTTGCGAGATGTAGGCAAGAATGGAGCTGGGCCGTAACATTCTGCCCAAAATTTAGGATAGGAAAATAACGAACGTTCTGCTTTTAATCCGCTCATAGTCGTAGTGAAATCTTTGGCCGTGGCTAAAAAAGGAGCGAATTATACACGTCTTACTACAATAAAAATAGCGTAATCCCGCTTGTTTACTGGCTTTCGCTCTTGGTATTTTGCAAGAAATCGAATAACTCATCGCTCTTCATGGGTTTACCATACAAGAACCCCTGCACCTCATCACATCCGAGTGTTTTAAGCACCGTTGCCTGCTCTTGGGTTTCCACCCCTTCCGCAATCGTTTTTAAGCCTAAGCTTTTGCCTAAAGAGATAACCAGTGAGGCAATTGCACCACTGTCATTATCTGGAATGTCTTTAACAAACGCACGATCAATTTTAAGCCTCGCGAGCGGCAGTTTTTGTAAATAACTCAATGACGAGAAGCCGGTACCAAAGTCGTCTATAGCGACTTCCACACCGTAATTCTTGAGTTCTTTAAGTGTTTCAATAACGCCTGAGATGTCATCCATCACTACGCTTTCCGTGACTTCTAATTCAATTTTATTCGATGGGATTTTATAGGCTTCGAGCGTATCTTTAACGGATTGAGCATAATTAGGGACTTTAAACTGAGGTACCGATACGTTGACAGCCACGCTGATATTGAAACCGCGTTGAGCCAACAACCGTTGTTGCTCGCAAGCCTGCTCTAGTACCCATTGCCCAATATCGACAATGAGACCGGAATCTTCAGCCATCGGCACAAACACAGCAGGTGAAATGTAATTGCCATTACCAGAAGGCCAGCGCAAGAGCGCTTCACAGCCAATAACCTCAAGTGAATGGAAATTAAGCTGTGGCTGATACCAAACTTCCAATTTCCGATGTTCAAAATCTTGTCGAAGTTGACGAATAATCCCCAGTCGCCAAGCCATTCGCTCTTCCAAGTCTGCCGAGTAGCGTCCAACAGTGACTTTCCCCATTTTTGCTTGGTTCAATGCAATATAGGCCAATTTTAACGTCTCTAATCCTTGCTTATGAAAGTCTTGCTGTTCACACAACCCAACATGGAAATGCACTGTTAGTACGTGTTCTCCAACCGCATATGGGATTAATAAGGCGTCAAGAAACAGTTCATCATCAAACGTGGCGTTTGGTAGTAACAGGGCAAAAACATCAGCGCCGATACGCGACAGCATTTTTGCCTCCGGAAATTCGACGCGAAGACGTTCCATTACGGCGAGCAACAGCAAATTACCCACTTCCTGACCTAGCCCGTTATTGATATCGGAGAATTGTGCAATATCGACAATCGCGAAAATAAACTCGTTATGGTCCGGTTCGTACTCTTTTTCAATCATCTCAACAAAGTTGGAACGATTTGGCAATTTGGTCAGTGGATCTTTGTAAGCTACATCTCGTAATTTGTTGAACAGTCGAATGTTGTCTAAACCTACGCTCACATTCGTTAAAAATAACTCGGCAAATTGCAACTGCGCATCATTGGGACGCGCCTCTAATTCCAGGTAAATTGCCGCTGAACGCGATTTTGTTTTCAAAATAAAGGTTAAATCATGGTCGGTACGTTGATGGCACAAACAATCAAAGGCATTTTGCATCTGCAAAATAATGCGGCCATTATCGAGCTGTTCAAGTCCGGAACCCACATACTGCTGATAATCTTCACTCCCCCCAATGACTAGAATTCGTTTATCGTCACCGATCATGCCACACATAATACCTTTGGCTTCAACATCCAGAATATTCGCCAATTGATGGATCACCGCTTCACCAAACACTTGAATATCCGTGTGGCCAAGAATCGCTTTTGACGCTTCCAAAATACTCGCCAGTGACGCACTGTGAGATTCTAATTGCTGTAACTGTTCAAAAGAGCGAATCGCTGTCATTAACGACGTAACGAGTTTGCTGCGGGTTAACTCTGTTTTCGTTTTGTAGTCGTTGATGTCGTACTCACGGATCACATTTTCTTCAGGTGCAAAACCTGGCTGACCCGTTCGCAGAATAATACGAATAAACCGATTGTTTAATTGTTCGCGGACTAACCGAACGACATGAAACCCCGCATCGTCCGTTTCCATCACAACGTCGAGTAAAACAACGCAAATCGAATTCGGTTGCGAAAGGATCTCGATGGCTTCTTTGCCTGAAAACGCATCATGGAAGCGAATGCCTTTTTCCCAAAAAGTAACACCTGATAACGCGAGCTTTGTCACTGAGTGAATTTCTGGGTCATCATCCACAATAAGCACGTCCCAAAAATCCCGAATTTCAGCAACAGGGGTAGCCTCATCTTCATGATCGGCAAATAGGAAATCGGTCTCTTCTGGTGTCATTCTACTTCCTTCAGTCCAATACAAGCGGGTATTACACGAGAAAAGCCCGCATTGATGCCGAGCCATTGATAATATTCGAATTGTTTTGATAAATCGGCTTTAAACATATGTGCATAAAAGAAAAGACGTAGCATAAATTTTCTGACACCAATTAGTATAGACTAAGTTCGCAGCATTGCTGCTACCTGGCTGAAAATAAATTAATTCCAATGACTTGAGCTAAGACGTTGCCCAGTTGATGCACACATTCTCTCCTCAACTTTGTATTTTCAGATGACATCGCGCATTGCCGATATTCACTTAGCGGGCGTGATATCAGACACACTCGTATTTATCCTAGACGAAAAGGCGTCCTACAATGCCGAGCTTTAACAAGGGACTAGCCAAATATTGCAGACTCCTGTAGAAATAAACAATCAACACCAGAAAGTGACACGCATGACGGTAAAAAATGCCCAAGCCAAGCTGAGTTTGGCCTACATCATTGAGGACAAATTGGGTTTTCCAGTTATCAAGGCAGATTCTCGACGACTCAGCTCTGCGGATGAAAACAGCTATACGGTGGGTGGAAAACAAGGTGAAAACTTTGCGATAAAAAGCAATGTCGGCTTACTTAAACGTGCGTTGAAGCGAAATCAACTCACCAAAATCCAGCGTCAGAAAAATATTGAAGCCATCATGTGCGAAGCGATGCGTGTCTGCCCCGAAGTGACCAGTCAAGGCTTGCCAGATGCAGATTGGGTTGACCGTTTTATTCACCTCGCTGAAGACACCTCCAACACGCAAATGCAGTTGCTATGGGCAAAAATTTTGGTTGGAGAAACAATCTCACCGGGTACGTTTTCGATTAAAAGTTTGCAGACATTAAAGCAAATGACGCAACGAGAGGCCGATGCCTTACATCGCGCTGCTGGCTTGTGTGGTTACTCAGAAAAAGACGACAGTCATATCATCATTCTCGGGTTCTATCGTAAACCTTCGTTCTTCGATTTATTACGTAAAAGTAACCGTGAGAGTTTGAATTTGAGTAAAGCAGGTTTAAGTTTTCCACACATTCTTACCCTGATGGATATTGGCTTAATTTATCGACAAGAAATTGAATCTGCTGAACTTAAATCGGATCAAGCTTTGCAATTTCGTTTTCAACGCCAAAAGTTAGCTCTCAGTGCCAAGCACAGTGATTTGGTGTTGTGCTATTACAAATTGACCCAGACGGGGGATGAACTTAAAAAGCTCATCAATTCGCCCATCAACAAGCTTTACAAGCAGGCGTTGCAACAAGCCTTTGAAGAAGACTTTCAATTACAATGGAGTGAATAATCCCCCTGACTTAACAGTAGGATTGTTCGGTTCCAATCAAAAAGGGGCTTAAGCCCCTTTTTGTCTAATATTAAGAATGATTAGAAGTGAAGTTCTAGTCCCAAGAATGGACCTGAAAAATCTAAATCAGTATCAATATCGTCAATGTCGTCTAGTTCTAATTGCAAGCTTCTGTAACCTGCTCGAACCGCAACGTCTACCGCCATATTCTCAACAAAAGCCCAAGCGACACCAACTTGGTAGTCTTGGATGCTGCTACCTGAAATGCTGAGCACACTTCCTTCAGCAAAAAGACTTAAGCCTGTAAACGGCATGCCCACTTCACCACGCAGGTAACCCATAGGGACGTAGCCTGAGAAATCCACGCGTTCTGTCGTCATATTGCCAGTTGCTTGATCTTCACCTTTTACCGTTATTTCACCGTCGAACTGTTTCACATTGACACCAAAATCAATCGAGACAAGATCGTTATCAAACAGCTCATAATATAAAATAATGTCGTTGTGTGTGAGGTCTGAAACGGTTGTCGCTGCCGTATTCGTACGGTATTCGGTGCCACCAAATTCAAACGTTTCTGATAACGTAGTTGAACCGGTAATCTCAAGTTCTGTATGCTTTAACTTGATGTTTGGCACTAATGGGATCGGGTGTTCAAGCGCTGCGTAGTAGCTCGTGAACGTTTCATCCTCGAAATTAAATTTTTGCAGGTTGCCTTTATTTGCGAAACTACCCTCGTTTGAAGTTTTCCATCCTTCACCGCCGACGTATAACCCTAATAAGGTATCTGCGTGAGCAACGGGTGCTAATCCCGCTGTCGCTAGAGCTAACGCTAAACAAAGTTTTTTCATTCAAATTATCCTTGCGCTAAGAGTTCACTTAGTTCGATTAATGCCGCATTGGCGCGTGAGATATAGTTTGCCATGACCAAGGAATGATTCGCAACTAAACCAAAACCACTGCCGTTCAAGATCATAGGACTCCAAACTGTATCTTGTGTCGCTTCAAGTTCTCGTACAATTTGCAGCAAACTAATGCGTGCGTTCTTTTTATCTAAAACGTCACCAAAGTCATGCTCGACCGCTTTTAAGAAATGCAATAACGCCCAAGTTGCACCTCGAGCCTCGTAGAAAACATCATCAATTTGCCACCAAGATGTTTTAATTTCATGACGAAGAGGTGCATTGGTGGCTTGATGTGCTGCGCTGTCACCTGCAAGATCCGTATTTACTCGCTCTTGACCGACACTTGCACTCAAGCGTTGACTCAAACTACCAAGACGCTTTTCCGATTCTTTTAGCCAGCCACGGAGATTATCTGCCCGAGCGTAAAACTGACTATTCGCGTCTTGTTGATTGGCGATTTGTGCGCGATATTCGTATAGGTAATCGATGCCCTTACGATATTCACCCTCAGCACTTGGCCACATCCAAGCTGTAGAGCTGATGTTAAATTGCGGTTGTGCTTTTTTCAAACTTGGGTGTTCCGTAGATTGAGACTGAGAGCGGCTAAAATCTTTACGCATTGACAAAGCTAAGTCACGCACCATTTCCAGCGCACCGTATTCCCATGCGGGCATATTGTCCATCATGACACTGGGTGGAATCACATCATTTGATAGATAGCCCCCATTTTTGTCCAATAGCGTTTCAGCGACCTTTATCAAAGTAGTGGTTGTAGTATAACCAACAACCATTTTCTCATTGCGTGCCCTCGCATCCGCCTTTGCGGTTTCTACGACGTTAAAGCGCGCGGGTTCAATACTCCAATAAACTGCAATAAGGTAAAAAAGCAGTAAGATAGCGCCAAATACCGCCGCTATTTTTCCTTTATGTTCAGCCATCGTATCTCCTAATGATGATGTTGATGAGAAGACTCTTGTTCCATTACGCTTTTCACGTCCGCCATCGTAAAGACACGATCGCCATCAGCAAAATATAGCGTTAACTTCAGGCTATCGCCTTTTTTGATTGGTTTTGCTGGCTCAAATAACATGAGATGGAAACCGCCTGGTTGAAACGCCAATGTGCTTTCTGGTGCGACTTCAACGGATTCCACTTGCTGCATTTTCATCATACCATCTGCATGAATGTGTTCATGCATTTCAACTCGTCCTACACCCTCCACCGTCGCCTTGACTAACTTCGCGGCGTGATGATCTTGATTCGAAACCATAAAATAGGCCGAAGTAGAGGGTGTTCCCGGCAGCCATTCACGTACCCACGCGTGAGAAACCGATATAGCTTCTACCTTGTCAGTGTGATGTTCATGTTCGTGACCTTGATGCGCAAAAGATGTGCAAGTAAAAAAGCCCAACGAAATAAGGCTGAATAAACGCGTAAACATGGCGATTCCTCTATAGATAAGATGAGGAATAACCTAGCATATTTTACGCACCTCGCGTACTGGTATCGGCTAAAGTTACAACGTTTTGTCGCGTTTACATCGCACATGTGCATCGCGATACGCATATGGTCTCTAAACGCCAACTTCGTTTTACACCGCAGCCTTACAGTCCCTTAGGGTTGAGCTGTTTTTTTATCGGTTATAAGCCAATACACGAGTAAGATAAGTCCCAGCGGCAACAAAATAAACGCTGAATTAAAGAGTAGCGCTAAAAGCCCAGCAAACAAGGCCATCAAAACGGCGGCAAAAATACCTAAGCTAATCAGTGTAATAACAACAAATATGGCAATTATAACGGCGATAGAACTTAATAACTCAAGTCCAACCCAATCGCAATCCGCAAGCCAATCTCCCATTGAAAACCATACAATAGGAGATTGCGTCAACGGCAATGCCATAAATAACATCAATAAAAGTAAGGCTATAAATACCGTTTTCATCATTTTAAGTCCTTACGACTCAATGGTTTTAGTTGGTAAACAACATGCCGCTAAACCATACGCAATCACGATCAACACTGGGAATTTAAAGAAAACCAATAAAGTCAGTAGGCGTACAAGCCAAACCGGCATATCAAAACGCTCAGCAAATCCACTACACACACCCGCTAACTTTTTGTTGCTTAGGTTACGCGTCATCCGTTGATATTTTTTTTGATAAAATTGAGACATGTCATGCCCTCCAATTCAGCCTATTTTGTGCAAGTTCAGCGCGTGTAATTACGCGCTCGCCTTTTTCTTAGAAACTTTTTCTTTTAATGCAGCGAGTTCTTGCTCCATTTTTTCGTCTTGTTCTAATTTCGCAAATTGTGCTTGTGTGGATTGCGCACCCAAGTCATAACTTTCGACTTCCGATTCCAAACGTTCCACCTTAGACACTAAAAATTCGAATTTTTCCATCGCGGCATGTGCTTGCTCAGTGCTTTGCACTTGTTTTGCTTTCAAACGGACGCTCGCCGTGTTTTCACGACGCTGCAACTGAGATTGTAACGTTTTCAATTGTTCTATCTTTGCTTGCAACGTACCCGCGTCTTCATTAAGTTTGGCAAGCGCTTCGTCGATACGTACGAGTTCTGATGTTTTGCTGTCCATCGTTTGAGTAATTTTTTGTTTCTCTAATAGTGCCGCTTTCGCTAAATCGTCACGGCCCTTCGTTAACGCATGTTCAGCCTTGTCTTGCCACTGTCCGATTTGTTTTTCGCTTTGCTCACGATGTCTTAAAATTGCTTTTTGCTCACAGATCAAACCTGCCGCCGTAGCACGACACTCAGCAAGGCATTCTTGCAATTCGTTAAGCGTGACACTCGCCATTTTTTTGGGGTCTTCCGCTTTGTCTAAAAGTGCATTTAGTTCTGCTTTAATGACATTTTCGATTCGTTCGATTAGCGCCATGGTATTTTCCTCAGATTTCAACTTATTGTTACTAAAGCTATTCCAAGCTCTGTGCCAACTTAGTTAAAAACTTAAAAATCAATAGATTAGAGAAATTCACATCACTAAAACCAAACTCAGCATGATTCAAAACTGGTCAATTTGACTATTTTTTAGTGAGTTTTTAAAAGAGTACACGAAGGCAGAGATAAGCCGTGTGTTGGCCCAATTTAGGGCGAGACAGAATCTAAACAACATTGTAACGACAATAAAAAAGCCACGTTTTGTTTTCGACAAAACGTGGCTTCCGCGATCTTTGAAAATTAATTTATTCTGGTACGAGGGCGAGAGCAGCTTCTAACACACTAAGATCGGCCGTTTTCTTATGCCCGTTTTCTGACAAATGGCGTCTGAATAAACGTGCACCTTGCTGGTTTTGGAAAATGCCTAACATATGGCGCGCAATATGCCAGAAGTTGGAGCCCTGCGTCATTTGCGTTTCGATGTAGTCGTACATACTGCGAACGACTTCATGCTTCGTCATTGTAAACGGCGCCTCTCCGTAAATCAGTTCATCCACCTGGCTTAGCATAAACGGGTTTGCGTACGCTTCGCGGCCTACCATCACACCGTCGACAAATTGCAAGTGATGTTGGCATTCTTCGATGGTTTTAATGCCACCATTAATGCTTACGTGTAGTTGTGGGTAATCTTTTTTCAGCTGATAAACACGTGGGTAATCGAGTGGTGGAATTTCACGGTTCTCTTTTGGACTTAGGCCTTTTAGCCACGCTTTACGTGCATGGATAATGACATCATCACAGCCAACATCATGACAATCTTCAATCAACTGAGTTAGAAACTCATACGAATCTTGTTCATCAATGCCTATCCGTGTTTTAACCGTTACAGGAATTGATACTTCCGCCTGCATCGCCGCCACACATTCAGCCACTAATTTCGGTTCAGCCATTAAACAAGCGCCAAAACGACCATTCTGAACACGATCGGATGGACAACCTACGTTTAAATTAATTTCACTGTAACCATGCTCTGCAGCTCGTTTCGCACATTCCGCCAACGCTTTTGGATCTGAACCACCAAGTTGCAATGCCACGGGCATTTCATGTTCACCAAAACTGAGGTAATCGCCTTTACCGAAAATAATTGCCCCTGTCGTAACCATCTCGGTATACAGCACAGCGTGTTTTGTCAGCTTACGGTGAAAAGTACGGCAATGACGGTCCGTCCAATCGAGCATGGGGGCCACGGAAAAACGACGGAAGTCACTCGTTGTGTTTTTTGGGGATAAGTCAGTCATGAAAAATCGCTCATACGGCTAATCGGCGTCGCTCTGCTCAGGAAAATGAGCATGCAAGACAAGTACAATCTCAATGCACCATTATACATTAATCCAATTAAAGCATCACCCCAACAACGTCATCTCAACTAAACTTTGGGAAAAGGAATTTTATACAGTAAAGGCTTGATTCTGTTATTAACGACCTTCCACAATTGAAAAAAACTAAACCAGCAAAATAATTAAAATACAATAAGTTAAATAACCAATTGGCGTGTATTTAGACACAATACGCAGCTGAAGAAACAATTTGAGCTGTCAAACTGAATAAGTTTCATTGCATTTTTATTACAACCCAAGGATATCTAACTACACTTGTTTTCACACAAATCAGCAAGGATGAAAAATGAAAGGACTCGCAGTGGCACTTGCCACTACATGTATTGCATTTTCAAGTGTCGCCTCAGAATTAGAATCTCAATCGATCTATATTGATAAGGCGGTATTCAAACAATCAGGACTCAAAAAACGTCTTCCACATCTTTTTGTGCTAAATCATGAAGGAGCACCTATCTATTATCAAATCGGCGGTTCTAGCGATGCCTTGAATGAACTTATCCAATCAGGTGAGCATTCAGAAGATGCTAGTTATACCCAGTCTTCATGGCAAAAACTAAAACGTTTGCCAGGAATGGCAGGTTTGTTGGAGCAATCAGGTAAGGAGCAGAAAATAGTTTTACTTTCTGCTTCACCTGACTGGTTTGACTGTACGGCCTGCACAATGCAAAAGGAGTCGATGCAAGACTACGTCTTAGACAGTCACTCCAAATTACTCAACGTATATATTAAATAAGGAATATTGATATGATTAAAGCAATGAGCACGGTTGCACTACTTGCCTTTTCAAGTGCCACGCTGGCTTCAACAGGAGAAATGTTTACTGACTGGGCTATTTGTTTTGGCTGGGGCGGATTTGGGCTTTGTTTGGTGTTTTAACGTCTTACTAAACTCGATGGCAGAATAGCGATGAGGTTATATTTGCGCGTTAGGGGCGTAATCGAAAGCACATCGTCTATCTTGCTAATCACGTTAAAAATGCGAGCAAGCCAATCTGTGTGTTGATAGGTGATTTAGCGTTGAATTGGTTAATGAAGGCTGGCTAGGAAACCCAATTAAGTGGCCATTAATTGCATACGTCTTGACGGTTGAAACGACAGAAACTGCTAGATTCGTTTTCTTCACCACAGAAACAGGTAAAGCATTGGAGGGTGTGCGCACACCCTCCTAACGGATATTAAGCTCGATAACCATTTGGGTTATTACTTTGCCAACGCCACGTATCCATCATCATGTCATCAATACCCCGCTCAGCTTTCCAACCCAGTTCATTAAGAGCTTTTTCTGGTGCGGCGTACGTTGCAGCGATATCACCAGCACGACGAGGTTTGACCTCATATGGAATTGCTTTCCCAGCTGCTTTTTCGAATGCCTTTACCATGTCTAATACGGAATATCCGTTCCCTGTACCAAGATTGTAGATATGTACACCCGAAACGTTTTCAATTTTGTGCATTGCTTTTAGATGTCCAATCGCAAGGTCAACGACATGAATATAATCACGAACCCCCGTTCCGTCAGGCGTATCATAATCATCGCCAAATACACCAAGTTGCGACAACTTTCCAACTGCTACTTGCGCAATATACGGCAATAAATTATTTGGTATTCCGTTAGGATCTTCACCAATCAAGCCACTTTCGTGCGCACCAACCGGATTGAAGTAGCGTAAAATCGCAAACGACCAACGCGTATCCGATTTCGCCACATCCTGCAGCATCATTTCCACCATGAGTTTCGATGTGCCATAAGGATTGGTGGTGCCGCCAACAGGGAAATGTTCACGAATAGGCAGTGATGTAGGATCGCCGTACACGGTTGCTGAAGAACTAAAGACCAGTTTGAACACCCCCGCATCACGCATCGCATCAAGCAATGACAATGTGCCTTGTACATTTGTTTGATAGTACTCAATCGGCTTTCGCACTGACTCGCCGACTGCTTTTAATCCAGCAAAATGAATTACTTGCTCAATAGCGTGTTGCGCAAACACGGTGTCCAAAAAGGGTTTATCCAAAATATCCCCTTCATAAAACGTTACCGTCTTTCCTGTCAGTTGGCTTACACGCTCAAGTGACACTGAAGATGCGTTGCTTAAGTTATCGACGACAATAACGTCTTGCCCTGCATTCAGTAATTCTAAAACAGTGTGTGAACCGATGTACCCAGCTCCGCCTGTCACTAATATGGCCATCAATTGCCTCAGTCTAAATTCCAATAAATTAGCGCTATTTAACCACAATCGAAGGTAATATTGGAGTTTGCCTACCGAAAATTTATGTGGGCAACTGCCTAAAACCCTTTGAGGCTAGCTCAACAATATTGACGTTCCGTTGGCGCTTTATTGCTCGTTTGAGCGCTGTTCACACACAAACGCCAGTGTTTCGTTAAGATAATTCATTCTACTGATCTGACCGCAATATTCTGCAAAATCGTACCAAGGTTGAATTTCTGTTGGGTTACTAATATTGCGACGAAAAACCTTCGCACCTATGGCATAGGCGATATGATTCTCATCCACCCACGTGTAGTCCTGTACTTGTTCCGGCAAAACAAAGCGGCGATGTACTTGTTTGTTTTCGTCATCAAGCGTTGTAAACCATTGCTGGGAATCCGCATTAACCGTGAAAGAAAATGTGCGTGCTGCTGCGTTGTACGAAAGGCTTCGGCCTATATCATCGGCCATTTTTTGTCGGTGCGTTGATGCTCTGTCGCTGTAATAAAGATAATGAGGCTCACCGAGCATAAACAAAATCATATCGTCTTGTGCACCCCATGCGTGATAACCCACAGGTTTTAAATCATCATATAGTCGCTTCGGTTTTTTAGACGTGTCGAACGGGTAAAACCAAAGACGTTGTGTGCCATCGGATTCAACAACAACCGACGAAAGTCCTGCATCATAAGGGTACAATGTAGGGGAAAACTCACTTACCGACGAGTTCGTTAGATTACGGGTTTGTTGAGACTGGAAATCATAGAAAAATAGGTCCGTTTGCATATTTTTTCCAAGTCCCGCTTCACCTGTAAAATACACACCATTCGCAGCGATAAGCGGTTGGTTATGGTAACCAATGTCGCTTGTAATGGCCGTTACTTGCAGTACGTTATCTTTCGCTTTCGCTAGAAAAATTTGACTCGCATTAACACTAAAAGGCAGCAACAACGCCATTATGCAGCAGGTTAGGTAGTTCATATATCCATCTCACTTGTCCATTTTTTCCATCATAACGGCTTGGGTGACAAATCACAAAACTTAGGATATGTTGATGTGCGACGTCATCCAAAAGGCTGGCAATTTGCCCTGCTTTAAACTTACACGTTCCGAGGAAATTATGTCAGACAAGCATCCCATCATCGCGATTACAGGTAGTTCAGGTGCAGGGACAACAACGACAACCAGTGCTATTAAACACATTTTCCGAAGTCTTAATGCCAAAGCGGCTTACGTTGAGGGCGATAGCTTCCATCGTTTTACTCGCCCTGAAATGGATAAACTCAAACGAGAAGCTGTCCAGACGGGTAAACACATTAGTTATTTTGGCGAACAAGCCAATGACTTTGGCGCGTTAGAGTCTCTTTTTGAAGAATATGGCGCAACGGGTGCAGGGAAAGTAAGACGTTACCTTCACACCTTCGATGAAGCGGTTCCTTATAATCAACTTCCCGGTACCTTTACCCCTTATCAAGAATTAGAAACAAACTCAGATATTTTGTTTTATGAAGGGCTACATGGTGGTGTGGTAACGGAGCAACATGATGTCGCAATGCACGTCGATTTGCTCATTGGCATGGTGCCAATTATTAACCTCGAATGGATCCAAAAACTGATCCGTGATACCAATGAGCGGGGTCACTCTCGTGAGGCTGTGATGAGTTCCATCGTCAACAGTATGGATGACTATATTCAGCACATCACACCACAGTTCTCTCGCACCCACATTAACTTTCAGCGCGTACCAACTGTCGATACGTCGAATCCATTTAGTGCCAAAGATATTCCTTCGCTTGACGAAAGCTTTGTGGTGATCCGGTTTCGAGGCATTGAAGACGTAAATTTCCCTTACTATTTACAAATGATCGATGGCAGTTTTATGTCTCGTATCAACACTCTCGTTGTACCTGGTGGGAAAATGGGCTTGGCAATGGAGTTAGTCCTTACACCGCTTATTCGCGATTTACTTGTGAAAAAACGCGCTCTTGAAAACATGGCGCCAGTTGATTTACCTATCTAAATACACCCAACCTTTTCTTCGAACATTCTCACCCGCTCCGCTGTTGTGCCATTGCATACAAGCTCGTAAACTACGAGCTTGTTTTACTTGCATGGGATGCGTCGTGAAAAAATTAAAAATTCTTGTGGGTTCAAAAAATCCAGTCAAAATCGCTGCGGCAAAAACAGTTTTCGAATTGTATTATCCAGAACATGAAATTGATTGCCAAGGCCTTCATGCGCCAAGTGAAGTACCGGATCAACCCATTGGTGAAGATGAAACCCGTATTGGCGCAGAAAATCGTGTGCTCTTTTTAAAAGCCAATCATGACGCTGATTTCTACTGTGCAATGGAAGGTGGTGCCGCTGACTTTTCTTTTGGTCCGGCAACCTTTGCGTATGTCGTTATCGCCAATCGTGACCACACCAGTATTGGACGTAGCTCGAATCTGCCTTTGCCGCCAATTTTCTATCAGGCACTGCTGAGTGGTGAAGAGCTTGGTAATGTGTTGGACAACGCGTTTAATACCACCAACGTGAAGCAAAAAGGCGGCGCAATTGGCCTGCTTACACATCATCATGCGACACGAGAAAGTACCTATACGCAAGCCTTAACCCTCGCGATGGCGCCTTTTAACTTTCCTGAGCTGTATATAGGAGTGTGATCTTGAAGTACACGCACATTTTATTCGATGCGGACGAAACCTTATTTAGTTTCAATGCCTTCCTCGGCCTTAAAACGTTGTTTGCAGAGTACGGCGTTGAATTCACTGAAAACGATAACAAAGCCTATCAAGCCGTCAACGCGCCGCTCTGGGTGGAATACCAGAATGGCAAAATCAATGCCCGCACGTTACAAGTTACTCGCTTTAAAGCCTGGGGAGAACGCTTGGGTGTTTCGCCTGAAGAACTGAATGAAGGTTTTTTGAATGCTATGGCCAGCATATGTGAGCCTTTACCAGGGGCACGCTCAATGCTCCTACGCCTAAAAGGCAAAGCATCGCTTGGCATTATCACCAATGGCTTTGCTGCGCTGCAAGAAAGACGTCTCGCACATACGGGCTTAAGAGATTGCTTTGAACATATTGTCATTTCGGAACTGATTGGTTGTGCAAAACCGGATCCACGTATCTTCGCACACACTCTCAATCTATTTGGCAATCCCGATAAAGCGAAAGTGCTTATGGTTGGTGACACTGCGGCATCTGACATTTTAGGTGCAAACCAATTTGGCATAGATTCATGCTGGCTTCAACATCCCGGTGCGGTTTGCCCTGAAACAATCCAGCCAACCTACACCGTAAACTCATTGGTGGAGTTAGAAGATTTATTGCTTGGATTTGGTTACTAATCACGATAACTAAACGAAAAAACGCCTTTTGAGAGACCTCAAAAGGCATTTTTCAAACTTCTTGTCGTTAAACTGCGACCGCTTTACGTTGACGTAGGACTTCAAACAAACATACGCCCGTCGCAACCGATACGTTTAAACTCGATACACTGCCGACCATTGGGATTTTGACTAAAACATCGCAGTGCTCACGCGTTAAACGACGCATACCATCGCCCTCGGCCCCCATTACTATTGCAATAGGCCCAGTTAAACTTGCGTCAAACAACTCGGTGTCCGTCTCGCCGGCAGTACCCACAATCCAAACACCCGCTTCTTTCAAATCACGAAGGGTACGCGCTAAATTCGTCACTTGAATGAGCGGAACCGTTTCCGCTGCACCACAAGCCACTTTCCGCGCCGTTGCATTCAGCTTTGCCGATTTGTCCTTCGGTACGATTAACCCATGCACACCTGCCGCATCTGCGCTACGTAAACAAGCGCCTAAGTTATGCGGATCGGTAACACCATCCAACACCAAAAAGAACGGTGAAGTATTGGTTTGTAAGATGGTATCTAAATCGCGCTCATTGTACGTTTTACCCGGCTTAATGTTTGCGATGATCCCTTGATGCTGCTCACCATCCGCTTTTCTATCTAAAGCTGCACGCTGCATAAATTGCACAGAAATGCCAAAACGACGGGCTTGCTCTAGTACCGGATTTAGACGCTTATCTTCACGTCCTTTTAGTGCGTAAATTTCTAAAAAGCGCTCAGGCTCTTTTGCTAAAATAGCTTCAATCGAATGGAAGCCAAAAATCAATTCACTGCTCACAGCAATGTCTCTCCTGAATTAAGCTTTATTGCGTTTTCGGGCATTTTTACCCGGGCGTTTTGCTTTTGTCTTTTTCACAGACTTTTTAGTGTCTTTGCCTGCTTTTCCGGTCGACTTTGCTACTTTGCCTTTTTTGCTTGGTTTCTTGCCTTTTTTACCTGGCACGTCGCCAACACGTAATTGCTCTCGGACGCTCTTGGCAGCAGACGACTTGTTACTATCGCCCTTGGTACGGCTGCGACGCGCGTAGCGGTCAGGAATTGCCTCTCCCGCTAACACCAAATTTATACGCCTGTCATCTAAGCTTACAGAAGCAACCTGAACCGTGAGTTTATCACCCAAACGGAACACCGTTTTGCTGTGCTCACCCACCAACACTTGTTTAGCACCATCGTAATGGAAATATTCCTGACCAAGCGTACTGACATGGATCATGCCGTCAATCTGGAAATCGTCGAGACGCACAAACAAGCCAAAATTCGTCACCGAAGAGACAACCCCCGTGAATTCACTGCCAACATGGTCTTGCATGAACTCACATTTCAACCAATCCGCAACTTCACGCGTCGCGTCATCAGCTCGACGTTCTGTTGTCGAACATTGCTCACCGAGCTGATTTACTTCTTCTGTTTCATAGGCAAATGCGCCTGAAACCACTTGTCCTTGAGCCGCTAAAATTGCTTTGATGGCGCGATGGACCACTAAATCTGGGTAACGACGAATAGGAGATGTAAAGTGCGCATAAGCAGGTAACGCTAAACCATAGTGTCCAATGTTTTCCGCTTGATACACCGCTTGCTTCATTGAGCGAAGCAACATGGTCTGAATTAATTCCAATTCAGGACGTGGACCCAGAGAACTAATCGCATTGCTCAGCTCAATCGGTGATGGATCTAGTGGTAGGCTGTTTTCTACCCCAAGATCATGTAAAAATTGTCTAAAATGACTGAGCTTTTCTTGGTCTGGTTCATCATGTACACGATATAACGCTGGGGCTTCATGCTTTTCCAACAGTTTCGCCGCCGCTACGTTGGCCAAAATCATGCATTCTTCAATTAGTTTATGAGCATCATTACGCACAAGAGGAACAATGGCTTCAATCTTACGCTGAGCATTGAACACAAAACGGGTTTCTAACGTTTCAAACTCCATGGCGCCTCGCTCTAAGCGCGTTGCTTTCAACGTCATATAGAGCTGGTGTAAGTCAACCAAATGTGGCACTAGCGTTTGATATTTCTCACGGAGTACTTCATCACCTTGGAGTATTTGATGTACTTGGGTGTAGGTCAAACGAGCATGGGAATTCATCACCGCTTGATAAAATTTATAGCCTGATAACTTACCCGAATCTGCTATCGTCATTTCTGCGACCATGCATAAACGGTCTACTTGCGGATTCAACGAACAAAGTCCATTTGATAGCACTTTTGGCAACATTGGGATGACTTGCTCAGGGAAATACACTGAGTTACCACGCTCTATCGCTTCGAGATCAAGTGGGCTGCCTTTCGTCACATAGTGCGACACATCAGCGATTGCAACCCAAAGGCGCCAACCGCCAGACTTTTTGCGCTCACAAAACACCGCGTCATCGAAGTCTCGAGCATCTTCACCATCAATGGTAACCAGAGGCAGTGAACGCAAGTCAACGCGCTCAATTTTCGCAGCTTCGTCTACTTCTTCACCTAACGGTGCAACTTGCGCAAGTACGGCTTCCGGCCACACGTGAGGGATGTCATGGTTTCGCAATGCCACTTCGATTTCCATACCCGGAGCCATATGCTCACCGAGTACATCAATTATTTTGCCTACCGCATTCATATTCCGTGAAGGGGGTTGAGTGATTTGCACTTGCACCATTTGATTGTGCCGTGCACCGCCTTCACCACCCGGTAACACGATAATTTCTTGCGTGATGCGCGGGTCTTCAGGCACGACAATAGAGGAGCCTTTCTCTTTGAAAAATCGACCAATGATCGGTGAACGTTCGCCATCTAACACACGCACAATACGCGCTTCGACTTTACCGCCCGAGCCCCGACTGGCCGCTTTGGCAAGCACCCAATCACCATGCATGACCGATTGCATCTGATGTTTTGCAATAAACCAATCTTTTGGTTCACCTTCAACCTCAAGAAATCCAAATCCATCACGATGACCGATGACTCGACCTTTCACTAAGCCATCATCCGTTGGGATCACATACCGTTTGAATTTATTAAAATGCAATTGACCATCACGTTCCATTGCACGTAGTCGGCGTTTAAAATTGTCTTGGCGCTCCGTATCAAGCACATTCATTGCTTTACACAGATCGGCAAACGAGGTTGCCTTACCAGCTTTGGCTATATGCTCTAAAATAAACTCACGACTTGGAACGGGGTTATCGTATTTTTCTTGCTCACGACTTAGATATGGGTCTTGTTTTGACATGCGCGTTCTTTTTCACTGCATTATGCTAGCTAGTGTAACGTAAAACCACCAACCGCGACAGATCGAACAATGCTTTTACGTTGTATAAACAGAGGAAAGATGCCCAAATTAACGCGCTAATTAGCAAGCCGATTTGATGCTTAATCAGGACTTGCTTCTTTCGCTCGAAACTCTCGGCAATACTGTTTCAGTTCTTCTAAACTTTGTTTGATGCACATGCGAAGTTCAGACCAGTTGTAATTTTCAACCGCATTTTCAATTTCCGCTAATGACTTCAATTTTTCTGTAAGCGACTGCATGCCCAACGCAGCACTTTCACTGACTAACTTATCTAGCTTCTCTGTCAACGCCTCTTCAGCTCCAATGTCCGCCAAACCTTGTAACTGCGCAATTTCATAGTCATACGTATCCGAAAGATACATTAACTTGGTCTGCAAATAGTGCTCTTCTACCACAGACAACAGATGGTCAACTGCCGTTAAATCGAGTAGCCCACTTTGTTTTTCGAGAGGCTCACCCAGCGCTTGACGCAAAAGACTAAACAAGACTTGAGGTTCAATGGGTTTGTCTAAACAGCCAAAGATCCCAGCACGTTGATACGCAATTCGGTCCATTTGCGAAACATCACCTGTTAACGCGATAAAACAGGGCTTTTGCTTTACAGCGAGATTGGGCACAATCTCAGTCAACCAATCTAACCCATAGCCATCCGGTAAACGCATGTCTAATAACACAACGTCAAAGGCGTATTCAGTCAAGAATTGGCTCGCTTGTCGCAAATCGCCTGCAATTCGATAGTTACAATGTGCAAGCTCTAGATAATGTTCAATCACTTTCTGATTTAACTCAACATCTTCAACCACAAGTACATTGCACATCATCCTACTGGATGGCATTGGGCTGAGTTCAGATTCCATCGCAATTGGGGTTCTTTCACTCAATTCACACTCAATGGAAAAACGGAAACAACTGCCCTCATCGAGTACGGACTCTGCATCGAGACTGCTTCCCACATTGCTGAGCAACTGCTGACAAAGTGCCAGCCCCAAACCAGCCCCATCCGCAATATTTTCAACAAGTTGTCCAGTCACAAATGGATCAAAAATCTTCTCAAGCAGCTCGTCCGAAATCCCTGGTCCAGTATCGGATACCGCAAAGGTCAGGCGCACATTATTGCCGATTTGCTGCTCAACACTGATCGATAGCATAACTTCGCCTTTATCCGTGTACTTAATCGCATTGGATAGAAGATTTTTCAGCACTAGTTGAACGGGTTCTTTGACCAAGGTGTAATGTAAATCTTGAAAACCTGGCGTGATGGCATAGTGGAAATTTAGCTCTTTCTGAATAGACAAAGGGCGTAACAATTTAAACAACGGTTCCACCATCGCTTTAAGGGTCGTGGATTGATGCTGACCAGGAGTCACCTCGCCTTTAGCTTGCAACAAGACTTGATTCGCTAAATCAGCCAGCGATAAAGCGGCGTGTTCAATCGTATCGCAAAGTTGCGCGTGCTTCGCTGGCTCATGTGGTATACGCTTAAGCATGTGTGCATGGCCGACAATCGCGTTTAGAGGTGTGCGTAGCTCATGACTTAACATCGCAAGAAAACGACTCTTTCTATCTGCATCTAAACTTGCCTGCTCTTGCAGTGTTGAAAGCGTACGCTCTCGTTTCGCACTACACAGTAAACACATCGAAAAACCAACCACTAAAGGCACAATCGCAACGGCAACCGCAAAGATTTCATTGGCAAGATTAGGGGTAAGTACACTGTCTGTGGCTTTAAAATCAGCCAGCATGACCACGCGAGCCGTCAATGCCGACCAGATCACCACGATAGAAAACATCAAACCATTCTCAGCGATGGTTTGTCTTGAAATTGTCGTCGACATTAATAGTGCTCGAAGTGCAATAAACAAGCTCACAGACGACACAAGATAATTTATCGATAAACGTACTTGGATATTCGGGTCAATAAGGGCAAACCAAAACAATGTGGGTATACAAACCAGCATGAGGCCCAGCCACAAACGTGCCGAAATTGGCCTGTCATAAAATGCTTCTGTGCCTTTTGCAAAAAAGTAACTGCAACCAAAGGTGAATAAGTTGGCTAGCAACACCATCCACTGAGTTGGTAAATAGTCTTGCAGTGTTAACGCGGCATTGGCCAGAGTGAGGCTAGCACCATAAAGCGCCCACTCTTTCGTACCGTGCAGATTGCGATGAATACGCCAATTTAACCATAAGAAAACCGTACTCACACAAGAGCATAACGTGATGACTACATGTAATAGCAACAGTTCTTTCATGATGAAAATTCAACAAACCAATAATAAAAACTAATACGAAAGACGTAATTTTATCGTTAATCGAGGAACAGATAAACCCGTATCGTTTAATTTAAGCAAATTCTGCACCCAGAAATCCGTTAGAGCCATCCTTTTTGCTTAGCAATTCGTGCTGCATCAATTCGGTTTGTCGCATTAAGCTTTGATATTGCTTCGGAAAGGTAGTTTCTGACGGTCCCTTCCCCAAGATACAAATTATTAGCAATTTGTGCTGTTGTCATTCCTTCGCCAGCTAGTCTCAGTGCTTTACGCTCCTTCTCAGTCAAAGGATCGGCATCATCTAACGCATTTATGGCGAGCTCTGGGTCAATGACTTTTTGGCCTTGCATGACTTTTTTTAGGGTATCAACGAGGTACTCACTTGGCGCTTCTTTTAGCACAAAACCCCGCACTCCGTGATTAAGTGCTCGACGAATATAACCCGCTCTAGAGAAGGTGGTCATGATCACGACTTTTGCCTTATGGCCACTTTTTTTTAGATGTTCAGCCAATTCAAGTCCGGTGACTTCCGGCATTTCAATGTCGGTCAAAACGATATCTGGAGTATGTTCTTGTAGTGATTGCAGTGCTTCTTTGCCGTTGCTTGCTTCCGCAATCACATCAATATGTGGATCAAGGCCCAACAAGGCACTGATCGCCCCTCGAACCAACGCTTGGTCTTCAACCACTAGTACTTTAATCATACACGTCCCTTACGCAAAATTCGTCTCTCGCCAACACTCGCAGTAGCGCTAGCCCCAGAAAAGCTCGATTAGATCTCGAGATAATGCCTAGTTATCATTTATAAACAAGGATTTAAAGATTTATCTTAATTTAAGGCTACATAATAAATAGCGCGATTGGCATTTGTTAAAAGATGGAATCGGATGAACCGCGGTTGAAGATCAAACGTGATACGAACTAGGTTCGCATCACGAACCAATATTACATTTCCGTACAGCCAACTTTGTCCGTTGGGTAGCAGGTATTAGTAACTAGACATTTTGGACCCATGCTACACCATTCAGTTTGTTTAACGCCACCAGCAACGTGAGGAGTTGCTTGTGCGTTTAGTGCTGCGTTATTAGATAGGGATTTAAGTAGTTTTTTTTGTAATTTCAATTTCACTTTTTATTTTCCTTATTGTTCGTTTGTACCCTTTTTCAAAAGAGTAGCTCAAAGTACCACCTTTAGGTATAAAGAACAACAATTTAACAATCAGCTAAATTTTTAGACATATTTCTGTCGCAATATTTCAAGCAAAAATAATTTGCATGAGGTTATTTTCTTAAACGAACTAGAGTGCTATTCGAATCAATAAACATTTGAAAAAGTGAAAAAATTCAAATCAAGCCAATTCGAGATACTTAGACGCATAAAAACATCACCACCTTAACGTCTAATTTCAGACAGGTAAGCGCACTGTCATTGTCACATTTTTGCCTGTCGACAAGCTAAGGTCTCCAGCTAGCGCTTCAACGCGCTCCTTAATCCCATTCAAGCCGTTACCAAATTTGAGCAATTGACACGCACCATTGTCCGAAATTTGGAAATGCACGTTGCTTTGTTCTTGCCACAATTTTAACGACACATGCTGGGCACAACTGTGCTTAATTATGTTGGTCGTTGCCTCTCTTAGCACCATCGCCAAAGTGGTTTCCTGTTTGGCATTTAAAGTAACCTCTTTCAATTCAATGTCGACGTCAATCGCCTTACTTTTTAACAACGATTCCGTATTATCCACTTCTGCTCGAAGCCCTTTCGCTTTTAATCCACTGACTGCCTCGCGCACTTCACTCAATAGTTCCCGAGCTAATTGCGCCACTTGCGCACTTTCGGACTGCCCACGTTCCAATTGATTGGACAACAAGAGTTTGTTCGCAAGTTCGGCTTTTAGTGCGATCGATGCTAATGAGTGCCCTAAAACATCATGTAAATCCCGCGCAATGCGCTCTCGCTCAGCGATCGCAGCTAATTGTTCAAGTTGTTCTTGCGATTGCTTTTCTTTCTTACGATGGACTCGCTCACGCTGCTCCATCCAACCAAATGCAAACAAGCCTATACTCAATAAGCCAGCAGGGCCCAAGTAAAAGTAACTTATTTCCGGTAGGATCAACACGGCATTAATCCCAACCACCGCCAGCAGCAGAGCCAACATGAGTAAATTGAAAGGAAAAAGAAAACTGAACCCACAGAAGTAAGCGATAAACCCAAACATACTATGGGTACCATAAGTAAAAAACGAGCCAACGGAACACACCGAAAACATCAAGACGAGGATTGGGAAAACTCGCGCCCCTCGCTGATACAACGCCACCGCGTATAACCCAACAAACACAAGGTAGATAAGAACCTGCATAATAAGGTTAAACGTAGAAACTTTATGCCAAGTATTTACCAACGGTAAAAAGTAAAAGCCCGAAAAAATTAAAGGACCCCAGTTCCAAAATTGTCTACTTGGGGTAGCTAATTGCATTGAATGAGATTGCCAACGCATAGTGAAGCTCCATCGGAAACAAAAATACCATTCGATTTTCGCGAAATGAAAAAGACGTAACGTTTTTCAATCACATTTATCCATTATAGGGAAACCATATCAGAATCCGAGTGACAACTGTCACAACATTCTCACCCATCTACTGAGTCAGCACTATAAACCGACACAAAAAGCCTTTATCATGACCCAAAAAATAATCCCCCCTCACTCATGCGCGTAGAACAACAAAGCTTACTTTTATTACACCTAGCAGTCTTACTCTTTGGTGGCACAGCTCTTTTTTCTAAATTAATCGATCTCGGCGCCTTAGACATTACGGTCTATCGAACAGCCATCGCAGGCTTTACGTTGTTAGCATTACGACTTATTCAGCGTAAAACGATTAAGCTCGATAGTCACAGAGACTATTTTGTTGCGATCATGTTGGGGATTGTAGTTGGACTGCATTGGGTGACCTATTTCGCTGGAATGCAACTGGCTGGCGTGACCATCGGGATCATTGCGTTTTTTACCTACCCTGTGATGACCGTTTTTTTAGAACCACTTTTTGCTAAAACAAAGCCACACCTTAAAGACATTTTGATAGCGGTGGTTGTTCTCTTTGGTATCTATTTGCTAGTTCCTGAGGCTAATTTAGGCAATGACGTAACACTAGGCATACTCACAGGTATTGTGTCTGGCGCGTTTTTTGCGCTTCGCAACATTCTTCAAAAGAAGTATTTTTCCGCCTACAGCGGCCCGCATACCATGTTGTATCAAACCTTTGTCGCAGCACTAATGCTGTGTGCATTTGTTGAAGTTCCTCCTCAAGCACTTACTGAACCCAGTGTATACCTATTACTACTTGCAGGGGTTGTTTTTACCGCTTTGCCTCATGCCATGTTTGCGCAAAGCTTGCGACACTTATCCGCCACTACAGCAGGTTTAATATCCTGCTTGCAACCCTTGTATGGAACTGCGCTGGCATTTATGCTGTTATCTGAGCGTCCGACCTTAACCACGTTAATCGGTGGTTTATTGGTAATAAGCGCCGCATTTTATGAAACTTGGTCTATTTCGAAAAAGGCACGAGGTAAAAAATGAAGGTTTTTGCCCATCGCGGAGCCAGTGGGAACTTCCCCGAAAACACCTTGAGTGCAATTCAAGGTGCGCTCGTAAGCCAAGCTGACGGTATTGAAATCGATATTCAAAGCTGCAAAGACGATTTCGTTGTTTTACACGACATTTGGCTGGATAGGACGACATCGGGTGATGGTAAAGTCTCAGATTACACTGCAGCAGAGCTTGCCCAATTTGATGCGGGCCAAGGTGAAGCGATCCCCAATCTCCAACAAGTCTTTGACCTTGTCGGTACGCGATTAGAAATTAATCTTGAACTCAAAACGGTACCAAATATCGAAAGTTTTGTTGATCTCATTTTGCGTAACCTTAATGATCAGACTATCCGCATTGAACAGTTGCTTATTTCGTCATTCAATCACCCGCTACTGAAACGCGTAAAAGAATTGCTCCCAGCCGCACGAATTGGCGCATTAACGGCAAGTATTCCTCTTGAGTACGCAAAATTTGCGCAAGACTTGAACGCATTTAGTTTGCATGTCGACCGAGAGTTTATTAATACTGATTTTGTTAACGACGCAAAACAGCGTGGACTTAAAGTCTACGCTTATACGGTCGATAAGCAAAAAGACATCGAGCACCTTAAAACATTGGGCGTTGATGGCATTTTTAGTAATTATCCATGTCAGGCGAAAATTCTCTTAAGTACTTGATATTTTAAATAAATAACTAATACTTTAGAGCAATGGATAATTGAGGCCGCCCTACAATGAGTTGGTACATGCGCATTTATAACTTAATAGAAGAACACTTTTTCTTTACGCTTACACGGAAGATTGTTGGTAACTTAGCCTTTGTGTTGCTCTTCCAATTAGTCAGTTTTTACTGGCTCTATCAGGCGCTAAGTGAGGCAAATCAAACCGTTGGCTGGTTTTGGGGACTCGTATTCCTGACGTTGACTGCGTTTGCTTTTACCGTGTTTTACATGTGCTATCTTATCGTCCGTCCCGTGCGAGCAATGCGCGACCAACTTATTCAAATCAATCACCAAAATGGCAATCTTAACGCCAAATTACCGCAATTCACTTTTGATGAGTTTCGTGACCTTTCCGAGCAATACAACACGTTTACGAGCAATTTGAGTAAATTATTGGCCGACAGCTATGAAAGTGCAAAAGCGGCGGCTACCAGTACACACAGTGTGACGGATGCGATGCAAACCACCGTACAACTCGGTGCAAAGCAAATCCGTGAAGGTGACACTATCATTGCCGCCAGCGATGAAGTCACACAGAGCTTGCAAAGCATCGTGGTCAATACTGATGGTGTGTATCAAGCCAACACAGAAAGCTTAGGATTTGTGCGTAATTCCGCAAAAGAATTAAGTGCTCTTGTGGCTGAAGTGAAAAAAATCACTGAGTTGCTTGGCAAGTTTTCGACCACCGTGTCAGGCCTTCGTGAAAACAGTGAAAACATTCGTAGTATTCTAAAAATGGTGGAAGAGTTTTCGGACCAAACCAACCTATTGGCGTTAAATGCCGCGATTGAAGCCGCCCGAGCGGGTGAAGCAGGACGAGGTTTTGCCGTGGTGGCAGATGAAGTGCGTAACTTGTCAGTCAAAGTGAATAACGCCACGAGGCAGATCAGCGAGTTTATCAATCAAATGAATGTATTAGTGAGTGAAACCAATCAAGAATCCGATCAGTTGATAGCCCACTCAAGCAGTGCGGAGAAAGCCATTCGGGATACGTCAGACGGCTTTGATGCAATGACAAAAGAATTTGCGCACAATCAATCGCAGCTCGAAGCCATTGTCAGTGCAGTACATCAGCTCGAAAACACACAGGCTCGTACACATCAAACCGTCGAGCAAATTGTTCAACTTGGACAAGATGCCAAAACGCACGTAGACACGGCCGTCACAGCCTGCAAGCAAGCGTTGCGATTAAGTGAGAATACCCAAAAAGATCTACAGCGATTTGTTAAATAACCCGAACTTATGCTCGGGTTACATCAAAAGAAAGCACATCTGCTATTGTTGGTTTGCTAAACGCCAGCATCATGACTCTATCCAAACCAACCGCAACACCGGCACAATCTGGCATACCGGCGTCCAGAGCGGCAATAAAACGAGTGTCGATATCGACGGAGGGCAATCCCATAGCGTGTCTTTGCACATTGTCACTTTCGAAACGTGCTTTTTGCTCAGCCGCATCCGTCAACTCATCGAAACCATTGGCCAGCTCAAGTCCACGAAAATACAATTCAAACCGACTTGCAACACGCGTGTCTTCAGGGTTCACACGGGCAAGCGCCGCTTGTGAAGCTGGAAAATCATAAACAAAACAAGGAACTTCTTGTCCTATTTGGGTCTCGACTTCCATACAGAAAAGCAACTGCAATAGCGTGTCCTTGTCTTCTTCATTTTCAGCAATATCTGCATAGCCTCTATCGCAGGCCAGTTGCTTTAATGTTTCAACGTCCGCAGCCAAAGGACACACCCCTAAGTGCTTGTTAAATGCAGACTGATAGGACACGTATTCTGCTTTGCCACATTTCAGCAACTCGATGATAAGCGCTTCAAGCTCTGCCATTAATGCAAACGCGTCAAAACCCGGTCGATACCATTCCAACATCGTAAATTCAGGGTTATGCCGACTGCTCGCTTCTTCATTGCGGAACACTTTGCAAATTTGGAAAATCGCACCACTGCCCGCGGTCACCAAACGCTTCATCGCGTACTCTGGCGATGTATGAAGAAACAAAGGTAAACCGGCTGCGTAACCTGGGCCAACAAACGTCGTCTCAAACGTACGTAAATGCACATCACTGACGCCAGCTTGACTTAAAATGGGTGTCTCGACTTCCCATACGCCGCGCTCCGTAAAAAAGGCGCGCACGTGCGCCAGCATATTTGCGCGCTGTTTGAGCGTGTCGATGGATGCACTTGGTTGCCACATGACGATTTACTCCTAACTTTCACCCAAAAAAATCCCGGCAAACCGGGATTGTCGTAAGTCAAAATCATTTATTTGCTTACGCGGCTCACGTATTCACCGCTACGCGTGTCAACTTTGATCACTTCGCCGATTTGCACGAACAATGGAACACGTACAACTGCACCAGTTGTGAGTGTTGCAGGCTTACCACCTGTACCAGCTGTGTCGCCCTTAAGGCCGGGATCTGTTTCGGTGATTTCAAGCTCTACGAAGTTTGGTGGCGTTACCGCAATCGGATTGCCGTTCCAAAGTGTGATAGTACAAACGTTGTTTTCAACTAACCATTTCACGTTATCGCCAACCGCTTTTTGATCTGCCGCGATTTGCTCAAACGTGTCGTTGTTCATAAAGTGCCAGAATTCACCATCAGTATATAAGTAGGCTAAATCCAGATCCATTACGTCTGCGCCTTCAACACTGTCACCTGACTTAAATGTCTTTTCTAGTACTTTGCCAGAGATTAGCTTACGGATTTTTACGCGGTTAAATGCTTGGCCTTTACCTGGCTTAACCATTTCGTTTTCAAGGATCGAGCAAGGCTCGCCGTCGATCATAATTTTTAAACCGCCCTTGAATTCGTTGGTGCTATAATTCGCCATCGTATCCTCTAAATCTTCTATATATTGAGTTGCTATCCCCGTAATGATACAAAGAAATGAAGTTCATTTGCACAATAACTGGCAAAAAGAATTAACAAATGTGGTTACTGACCCTAAAGAGTTGATGCAAGCCTTAGAAATAGATAGCTTTTTTGGCGAAAAGGATGCAACTGCTAGACAACTATTTCCGATGAGAGTACCGAGGCCTTTTATCGCAAAAATGCGAAAAGGTGACCCAAATGATCCATTGCTCCGTCAAGTATTACCCCTTCATGTTGAATTTCTGCAAAAAGCGGGATACGTTAAAGACCCGCTCGCTGAGCAAGAAAGTGCCATTCCTGGGCTTTTGCACAAGTACCAATCACGCGTATTGGTGTTATTAAAAACAGGCTGTGCAGTTAACTGTCGTTATTGTTTTAGACGCCATTTTCCATACCAAGACAATCAAATTAATAAACAAGGGTTGAAAAATGCGCTTAAGTACATCAATTCGGATAGCAAAATCAACGAAGTGATCTTAAGCGGTGGAGATCCGCTTATGGCAAAAGACGACTTGATTGATTGGTTTATGACGCAGATAGAGCAAATAGCGCACGTTAAACGGCTACGCATTCATTCGCGCCTTCCGGTGGTGATTCCGTCTCGTATTACAGACACGCTTTGTGCACGGTTTAGTACCTCTCGACTTAAGGTCGTGTTTGTTCACCACATCAACCACCCTAACGAAGTTGACGAAATTTTTAAAGCTGCGGCACAGCGTTTGAAGGCAGCACAGGTAACGCAACTAAACCAAGCGGTGTTACTTAAAGGAATTAATGATTCCGTTGGGTGTTTGGCTGAACTTAGCGAGGCGTTGTTTGACGCGGATATACTGCCCTATTATTTGCATCTACTCGACAAGGTTGAAGGGGCGAGTCATTTTGATATGGAAGAAAAAGAGGCGCGTCTACTGATGGCAGAGTTGCTCGAGACGCTACCGGGCTTTTTAGTACCGAAGTTAGTAAGAGAAATCGGTGGCAAACGAAGTAAGACACCGATTGATTTACAACTACAGTAAGGAACGACTAAACGTAAACGTTAATGTTGTTCCCTAAACTTGCAGTGGTTGATTTAGCGGGGCTTTGAGCTGATGCTGTCGACCCTGCGGCTTCAATCAATGCAAGTGCTGCTCGACCATCTGCTTGCTGCTGTTTTTTAGCCAATGAAGCGCTGTATACTTCGCCACTTTGACCCATACCAGACATTGCAGGAAGGTTACTTCCGGAAATATTCATAAGCATGTACCTGACATTTTGTTTGAATCCACGTAGACTATCGGCCGTTTTAGCGGAAACTTTAGGTTAATTATGCAATCGGTCATTGAACACTTGAACGAAAACCTTAAGGTCTTGTATCGCCAAGCTTTAGATGCGGACCAAAAACTGGATGAACTCCAGCGTCAAGGTCACGGCAAATTCGCCGCGCTTTTTCAAAAAGACGCCGGATTCAACGTCGAATCAAAGCGCTTTAAACCTTACGTCCTCGATGTGGCTGCCGACGTTTCTGCGCTCAGCGAAGAGGACAATTTGGACCAAGAAAAACTAAAGCACACCGTCTCTAAAATGCAGCAACTTCACAGTCTGCTTGCAAGCTTCAAATAAGCCGAATCTCAATACCAATTCTCTAACAGCAGAGATGCGTGCGACAATTGGTCTTATGTTAGCTTACTGACTTGGTGGCCGCAGGCAATATTGTCTGCTCAAACCATTCACTTAATAGACGTTTGTCGTAATGAAATGACTCATTGTCACCGAGCCTTGAGCGGTCCATGAAGGACATGTCTTTTAAGCGAACGGCTTGCCCTTCAGACAGCACTTTGCCGCTGTTATCTTTTAGCGTAAAGCTGATTGTTAGGCTTGGGAAGTGAATCGGCTTTATTACTCGAATATCGTTGCGTCCGTAGTGAACATCACCCGCTAAATCAATGTCATCAAAGCTCACCGCAAGGTTATAGCCAGCTGGCAGCTGTTCAGCGAGCTTATTCAAGTGCTTTTCGAATTGAGTTGCAATGCGCTTATGATAGCCGCCTCGCGCTTCGTTTGAAGGATATACATCGCGATATTCTTTGAAGTCTTTCCACTGTACGGTAACTTCAGCAGCTTGTGCTGCACCGTGGCACAAACCAACTGCAACAAGCAAAGTTAATAATGAACCTTTCATTTGAGCCTCCATAATAAGGAATCAGTAGATGAGAATAGGACTGCATTTGACTTACTGTGGCACAAACTAAGACAAACGCCGACACCCTACAACATTCGATAACAACTTATACCACGTAACATCACTTTGGGCGATTTTTAAGACAATGTAATCCATTTATCGAAAGCCCGAAGCGGCCTATTCCCTTTATACGATGAGTAAAGACTATCCAAACTTAATGGTTGCTTAAAAGCAAAAAACCCGACGTAAAGTCGGGTCTTTTGATACGGTCGAACGTAAGGGCTTACATCATGCCCATGCCGCCCATGCCACCCATACCACCCATATCAGGTGCCGGAGCGTCTTTCTTCGGAACTTCTGCAACCATCGCTTCAGTCGTGATCATCAGACCCGCAACTGACGCTGCGTATTGCAGTGCAGAGCGCGTTACTTTAGTTGGGTCAAGAATACCCATTTCTAGCATGTCAGCGTAAACGCCTGTTGCTGCGTTGTAACCATAGTTACCTTCGCCAGCTTTAACGTTGTTTACCACCACAGATGCTTCATCACCCGCGTTTGTCACGATTTGACGAAGAGGTGCTTCCATCGCACGAAGAGCAACTTTAATACCGTGGTTTTGATCTTCGTTGTCACCAACTAGGTCTGTGATCTTTGCAGCGACACGCACTAGCGCAACACCACCACCAGGGACTACGCCTTCTTCTACCGCTGCACGCGTTGCGTGTAGCGCGTCTTCAACGCGGTCTTTCTTCTCTTTCATTTCGACTTCAGTAGCAGCACCTACTTTGATTACCGCTACACCGCCAGCTAATTTAGCCATACGCTCTTGAAGTTTTTCTTTGTCGTAATCTGACGTTGCTTCTTCGATTTGTGCTTTGATTTGTGATACACGACCGTCGATCGCGCCTTGGTCACCCGCACCATCGATAATCGTTGTATCATCTTTCGTGATCACAACGCGCTTCGCTGTACCTAAGTCTTCTGCTGTTGCTTTGTCTAGTTCAAGGCCTACTTCTTCAGAGATCACGGTACCGCCCGTTAGGATAGCGATATCTTGTAGCATCGCTTTACGACGGTCACCGAAACCAGGCGCCTTAACCGCAGCCACTTTCACAATGCCACGCATGTTGTTTACAACAAGTGTTGCCAGCGCTTCACCTTCAAGGTCTTCCGCAATGATTAAAAGTGGCTTGCTTGCTTTAGCAACTGCTTCAAGTGTTGGTAGTAATTCACGAATGTTCGATACTTTCTTATCCACTAAAAGGATGTACGGATTATCCAGTTCAACCGCGCCTTTCTCAGCGTTGTTGATGAAGTATGGAGAAAGGTAACCACGGTCAAACTGCATACCTTCAACTACATCAAGTTCGTTCTCTAGTGATTGACCTTCTTCAACGGTAATAACACCTGATTCACGACCTACTTTTTCCATTGCAGTTGCAATGATGTCACCGATCTCGCTATCCGAGTTCGCCGAAATTGTACCGACTTGTGCAATTGCTTTTGCGTCAGCACAAGGTACTGAAAGCGCTTTAAGTTCTTGAACAGCTACCGCAACGGCTTTGTCGATACCGCGCTTAAGGTCCATCGGATTCATACCCGCTGCAACCGCTTTCAAGCCTTCGTTCACGATAGCTTGAGCAAGTACTGTCGCTGTTGTTGTACCGTCACCAGCTGCATCATTTGCTTTAGACGCCACTTCTTTTACCATTTGTGCGCCCATGTTCTCGAACTTATCTTCAAGCTCGATTTCTTTTGCAACAGACACACCGTCTTTGGTGATCACTGGTGAACCAAACGACTTATCTAGTACAACGTTACGGCCTTTTGGACCTAATGTTACTTTTACTGCATCTGCTAGAATGTTCACGCCATTTAGCATTTTGCTGCGTGCTTCACCTGCGAAACGAACTTCTTTTGCTGCCATGTTTAAATTCCTCTAATTCGGTTGTTTGAAAATGGGTTGAGATGAATTAACCAACAATCCCAAGGATGTTGTCTTCACGCATGATCAAGTACTCTTGACCTTCGATTTTCTCAGCTTTTTCAATGTACGAGCCGAACAACACAGTGTCGCCTACCTTAACTTCAAGCGCTCTCACTTCACCATTGTCTAGCACGCGGCCATTGCCAACAGCGATGACTTCACCACGAGTTGACTTCTCAGCAGCAGAGCCAGTTAAAACAATACCGCCAGCTGACTTGGTTTCTTCTTCAAGACGCTTAATGATTACGCGATCATGTAAAGGACGAATGTTCATTTTATTAAGTTCTCCTAACAGTTTCTGATCAACTACAGAAAATTCTTTTCAAATTAATTGCCTCCTTTTATGGGGGTATTCGTTAAAAACCCAAGAGGCAAGTTAAAAAATTTTTTAATCTTTTCGCTCAAATTCGCCTTCGATGGTGTTTGATCCTGACGAGCTTGAGTGAGGACGTGTCACGCTAGGCTCTGAATAACTTTCAAAGCCAGGAGTCTGTGCAGAATACCCTGCAACGTGCACCGTCGCATGTTTCATAATTTGGCTTGCTAGGTGAACACGCACCATCGGTGTCAGCAATAAAAAGCCGAATGCATCCGTCATGATCCCGGGCGTTAACAACAATACGCCAGCGATGACCACACACAGACCGTCAAATAATTCTTTTGCCGGCATTTGTCCTCGTGCCATTTCACCTTGAACTGAACGAAGAGCGTGAACGCCTTGTTGCTTTACTAGTCTTGCACCCAACATCGCGGTGATAATCACAAGTGCAATAGTTGAAAAACCGCCGATTACTTCACTTACTTGGATGAGCAATGCTATTTCAATGATGGGCACTGCAATAAACAACAAAAATAAAAATCGAAACATAAGTTCTCCTGTGTCGTGAAAGCGATCTATGGGCAAAGCGGTCTTAAATCAAGTCAACGTCAGTATCTTTCGCTAGGGCGATTTGCCGCCAATGCGTACACTTTTCACTTTGCATTCGTTAGACTGTATAGACATCAACGACATGAGAACGTCCATGGAGCAATGCAATTATCGGCTCGTGTTTACGACAACTGGCAACGAGCAGCAAGCCAAAGTGCTTGCAAAACAAATCGTGCAAAACAAATTAGCGAGTTGCGTGAACTTATTAAGTAACGTGCACTCTATTTACGAATGGCAAGGCAACGTCGTTGAAGACACTGAGTGTAAACTCATTATTAAAACGCGTACGGATAAAGTGGACGCACTAAAACAATTTTTAATTGAACATCACAGCTACGATGTACCAGAAATTCAGGTCATTCCGGTTGTCGATGGTCATGCTGATTATTTTCATTGGATGGACGAGGTATTAGGTTAATGCGGATTTTGCTGCTTTTATTGCTGAGTTTGGTGCTTCTCCCTGCACAAGCAACCACTTCAGTGTTAGACAATTTATTAGCCCCAAAACAACAAACGTTTTTACCCGTACATGAAGCGTTTAAGCTCGATTTTGATCAGCAAGGTAATACCTTGTTTGTTGGATGGGACATTGCACCAGGGTACTACTTATATAAGAAGAAGCTTGAATTTATCGGCAAAGGTGCATCCATCACTTTACCAGAATTTGAACACGGAACTGAAATCGACGACGAGTTTTTTGGTAAAACCGAAGTGTATTTCAATCAATTTTCCGTGGTAGCGAAGCTGAGCGATATTGTACAAGATGGCGTGATCAAGGTACGTTATCAGGGCTGTGCTGAGGCAGGATTGTGCTACCCTCCAGAGATTTTCACCATTCAGTTAACACCAACGCAAACACAATCTGTTGCGGCATCTGTTTTGTCAGCCATAGGTCAAGAGCCTGAAGCGACAAAAGAGACAAAAGAGACAAAAGAGACAAAAGAGACAACCATTACTCAAAAAGAAAACACGTCCAATGCTGGCAACCAAACGTTTACGGAAAAGCTCGCAAACCAAGGGCTTTTAGCCAATATCGGGCTGTTCTTTATCGCAGGTCTCGGTCTTGCCTTTACACCCTGCGTTTTCCCAATGTTCCCGATATTGTCTAGTTTAATCGCCGGGCAACAAGGCCTATCAACTCGCAAAGCATTTGGCCTTTCCTTGGTCTATGTTCAAGGCATGGCCATTACATACGCCCTGTTGGGCTTAGTGATTGCCCATTTTGGTGGGCAAGTTCAAGGTTATTTACAACAACCGGTGGTATTAATCAGTTTTAGTTTACTCTTTGTGTTGCTCGCATTATCCATGTTTGGCTGGTACGAGCTGAGTTTACCGAGCAAATTAACAGAAAGGCTAACCAATATCAGTAATCAACAACAAGGTGGCAACATCCTTGGAGTGTTTATTATGGGCGTTTTATCAGGCCTCATTGCATCACCTTGCACCACTGCGCCTCTCTCTGCTGCTTTATTATATGTCGCACAAAGTGGCGACCTATTCGTTGGTGGAATTACGTTATATGCTCTCAGTTTAGGTATGGGTGTGCCGCTACTGCTACTTGGTACGTCTGGCGGCAAGCTACTACCTAAAGCGGGAGCGTGGATGGAACAGGTTAAAACCGCATTTGGTTTCGTTATGTTAGTCGTACCACTTGTACTGCTCGAACGTATCGTTGACAGTCAGTGGTTATGGACAGCGTTTTCGCTTTGGTGTATTGCGTTTGCTTTGTATCTTCATCATTGGCAAAGTGGTCTTGTACAAAGTAAAGGTAAAACCATACTTTGGGCTCTTGCGGTTGTGGGGTTAATGGGGGGCGGATTGAGTCTTCACCATGTTTATTTTGGAAAAACGCAAACGTCCGACTCTCAAACTCAAATGCCGCAAAAAGGCGAGTTTACGCTACTCGCCAACTTAGATGAACTCCATAAAGCCGTGGCACAGGCCAATGCCGAAGGCAAAGTAGCTATGGTGGATTTGTATGCAGACTGGTGTGTTGCGTGTAAAGAATTCGAGAAATACACATTCCCAACACCAAAAGTCCAAAAGGCCTTCGAAAACTACGCTTTGTTTAAACTCGACTTAACCGAAAGTGACGAGCGCACCATCAAGATCATGGAAACCTTCCAAGTCTTCGGTCTCCCGAGCATTTTGTTTTTTGATGCCAATGGTGACGAACTCCCGCAATATCGCGTCACTGGATTTGTTCGTGAAGAGGTATTTTCTGCCCATTTAAACCGTGTTTATTCTGCAGTCCATCCTTAACGTAAACAAGGGAGCCTTCAAGCTCCCTCTCTCATTAGACCAGTATTTTGCTGCTATTTACCTCGAACGCTCTATAATAGTGCACGAACGTGAGAAAAGTTTGCTATTTGTTGTTGAACGGCTTAAGTTAACAAACAAATCTGATAATAATTTTAGTTTGTTCACTTAACTCAGGGATTTCGCGAATTATGACAGCAAAGTTAAAGATTTTAGTTGTAAATGGCCCAAACTTAAATATGTTGGGTAAACGCGAACCTGAACGCTACGGCACGCAATCATTGAATGATATTTTGACTGCGCTGCACGCAACCGCACAACAACATAATGTAGTACTGACAGACATCCAAAGTAACAGCGAAGCCGAATTGATAAATGCGATTCATGCTGCGTGGCAGCAAATAGACGCCATTATTATCAACCCTGCAGCTTTTACCCACACCAGTGTGGCGTTACGAGATGCGCTCCTCAGTGTTGCAATACCGTTTTTTGAAGTGCATCTCACTAATGTGCATGCACGCGAACCGTTTCGCCATCACTCGTATTTTTCGGATGTAGCACAAGCGGTCATTTGTGGATTAGGTGCAAGAGGTTATGAAGCCGCACTTTTTGGTGCAATCGACCTTTTGCAAAATAAAGATTAAACAAAAATTAACTAACAGGCGGGTCAAGCAATGGATATTCGCAAGATTAAAAAGCTTATCGAATTAGTCGAAGAATCAGGTATCGCGGAATTGGAAATCACTGAAGGTGAAGAATCAGTCCGCATCAATCGTTACAGCAATGCGCCGGTTATGCAAGCGCCTATGCAATATGCAGCAGCACCAGCTCCAATGGCAGCACCTGTAGCGGCTCCTGTTGCAGAAGCAGCACCAGCAGCAGCGGCACAACCTTCAGGTCACCAAGTGAAATCACCTATGGTTGGTACTTTCTACACGTCTCCATCTCCTGAAGCGTCTGCCTACGTGCAAGTTGGTTCTAGCGTGAAAGAAGGCGATACGCTTTGTATTATCGAAGCAATGAAGATGATGAACCAAATCACATCTGACAAATCAGGCGTTGTAAAAGCTATCCTAGTTGATAATGGCGAGCCAGTAGAGTTCGATCAACCACTCTTCATCATCGAATAATTGAGCACGAGGTCAACTCCATGTTAGATAAAGTGCTCATCGCAAACCGTGGCGAAATTGCGCTACGTGTATTGCGAGCTTGTAAAGAATTAGGGATCAAAACGGTTGCTGTGCATTCAACAGCAGATCGCGATCTAAAACACGTACTTCTGGCTGATGAAACCATTTGTATTGGTAAGCCTGCAGCTTCTGAGAGCTACTTGGATATTCCTCGTATCATCGCTGCAGCGGAAGTAACAGACGCAGTTGCTATCCACCCAGGTTATGGTTTTCTATCTGAAAATGCCGATTTTGCGGATCAAGTAGAAAGAAGTGGCTTCATTTTTATCGGTCCTCGCGGCGACACGATTCGTTTGATGGGTGATAAAGTTTCTGCTATCGACGCGATGCGTAAAGCGGGTGTACCTTGTGTACCAGGCTCAGACGGTCCTCTGACAAACGATAATGATCGTAATCTACAAATTGCAAAACGCATAGGTTATCCAGTCATCATCAAAGCGGCTGGCGGTGGCGGTGGTCGTGGTATGCGTGTAGTACGCAATGAAGGTGAGTTGGTAAATGCTATCGCGTTAACGCAATCTGAAGCAAAACAATTCTTTGGTAACAGCATGGTTTACATGGAAAAATTCCTTGAAAACCCTCGCCACATTGAAGTGCAAGTACTTGCAGATGGCCAAGGCAATGCAATCCACCTAGGTGAGCGCGACTGTTCAATGCAACGTCGTCACCAAAAAGTTGTGGAAGAAGCGCCTGCGCCAGGCATTACGGCTGAAATGCGCAAATACATTGGTGATCGTTGTGTACGCGCGTGTATTGAACTGAATTACCGCGGTGCAGGTACTTTTGAATTCTTATACGAAAACGGTGAGTTCTATTTCATCGAAATGAATACACGTATTCAAGTAGAGCACCCGGTAACAGAAATGGTTACTGGCATCGATCTCATCAAAGAACAATTGAAGATAGCTGCGGGCCAACCATTGTCTATCACGCAAGAAGATGTCGTGATCCGTGGTCATGCAATTGAGTGCCGTATCAATGCGGAAGACCCAGAAACGTTTATTCCATCTCCAGGTAAAATCACTCGATTCCACCCTGCTGGCGGTTTAGGTATTCGTTGGGATAGCCACATTTACGCGGATTATTCAGTACCTCCACATTACGATTCAATGATTGGTAAGCTGATTACGTACGGTGAAAACCGTGATGTCGCGATTGCTCGAGCGCGTAACGCATTGAATGAATTGGTTATCGATGGCATCAAAACCAATACTCCACTGCACAAGAAAATCCTTGCGGATGAAAACTTCAAAAATGGTGGCACGAACATCCACTATTTAGAAAAGAAATTAGGTTTGTAAAAACCATTCTCCAAGCCGGCAACGCCGGCTTTTTTCATCGCCTAAACTTGCTTGCATTTTAAGCAATCGATTGAAAGACAGCTAAATTTTGGCAATTCATTAGTGACAAGCCAAGCAAAAGTTTTTATACTGCCAGCGCTTTTAAGAAATACCATTTATTTATTCTGCATCTCAAATGGCCCTATAGCTCAGTTGGTTAGAGCACACGACTCATAATCGTTAGGTCCCTGGTTCGAGTCCAGGTGGGGCCACCATTTTATCTTCTTTTCTAGATTTTCCTTAATCAACCCAATTTTGTTCAGTTCACCTATTTTCAACTATGCTTATCTAATCCATTGTTCGTATTAAGCCTTTTGTAGTGTGACTCAGGTCAAAATCAATCGCCGACAATTTTTAAAATCTTCCGCGTTGCTTAGCGTAGGTGCGTTAGTGGGTGGAATGGTGCCTTTATTCACGAGTAATGCGCAAGAGGTAGAAGCTGACAAACGACGTGCAGCTAAATACGTCATGCAATTTGCGTCACCGTATTCCTCTGCTGAAGCCCTTTACATTCCCCATATGCACCGAGAATTTAAGGAGAATATTGAACAGTTTTCCCAAGGTCGTATTTTCGTGGAAATTGTCGATGCGGGACACGTTGGCATCGGCACTGAATTGATGGCCGCCGTTACTCGAGGGCAAGTCGCCTGTGCATTAATTTCCGTTTCTAATTTATCTCGAGCCCTGCCTATTTTAGATATACTCAACATTCCCTTTTGGGCATCTAATGACCAAGCATATTTAAATTTAATTACCTCGAAGTATTGGCAACAAAACGTGCTTGATGTCATCAAAGCCAAGAGTCCACTTGAAGTGCTCTATCATTATGTCGTCGGCGCGCGAACGCTTTCAGCGACCAAATCGTGCGGTCGAGTTTTTCGGCTACCAAATGAATTAAATAATGTCATTGTGCGCGTGCCAGCCAGTCGAGTACTCGCGCAGTTTTACAAGATGACGCCAGCTAATGTGGTTGAGGTGCCTTGGTCTAAAGTCGCGGATATGGCCAGAACTGGACACATTGATGTACTCGACCCCGGAGTCGTCGGCCTTTACGCTGGACCTTATCAACTGCGTGACCAGGTCGGGGCTATCAGTACTTTGCAAAGTGTGCCAGATGCATGGGTAAATGTGGTCAACCAAACATGGCTAAACAATTTGCCTCGCTCTTTACGAGAAGCAGTAACTGCAGCCTCTGATGCGACTTTTAAAATGCATTTAAAAACCGTCCATCAAACGTATGAACAATGTCTAAATCAATTTATTCAACGAGGTGTGCAAGTTTATCATCCTAACGAGAGTGAGCGTGCGGTTTGGAATCAACAATTCGGCCATCATAATTTGCAGTGGCGTGCCATAAAACGAGAATTGCTCGGTACGGTAGATAACTTTGAGGCACTTCTTGCAGCGACAGAAGAAACTAGTCGCTACCAGCTAGATTAATAGCAAACACGTCAATGCGTTACATGAAATGGTATGGGGCTTAAGCGCGCTATCTTTACGCAAAGTTAATTGGTTCACGTCGTACAATATGCTATAAAAACAACCAAGAATGATTAAACGGATGTTGACGTGACGCTCATGCAAAAGGTCTTCTGGACCATTTTTTTCTTTGGTAATGCCACCAGCATTGCGCTTTGGCAATACCACCCCGACGATTTCACCTTTTTTCTAGTTTGTTTTATCGGGTTGTACAGCATTCTTGGCTTGCACGATCTGTTTTTCTCCAAACGAAACCTCAATCGACTTTACCCCGTTGTTGCGTATTTTCGTTACTTTTTAGAATCTTTTCGTGTCGAAATTCAACAATATTTTATTGCTAACGACACCGAAGAACGGCCCTTCAATCGCGAGGAACGTTCGCTGGTTTATCAACGTGCGAAGAATGTAAGAGACACCATCGCGTTTGGTACGCAACATGATTTACTGGAAGAGAATTACTTGAGTTTGTGGCACTCCTTAAAGCCTACTGAAGTTAAAGATGAAACAAAACGTATCACTTTTGGTGGTCCGGATTGTACTCAACCCTACAGTGCCTCCCGCTTAAACATCTCCGCGATGAGTTTTGGCGCATTAAGTCACACTGCGATTGAAGCGCTGAACTTAGGGGCCAAGAAAGGTAATTTCAGTCACAATACGGGGGAAGGCGGCTTGAGCCCCTATCATCTGAAGCATGGAGGTGACATTGTATGGCAAATTGGGTCCGGACTTTTTGGTTGCCGTACCTTGGATGGCCAATTCGATGAAGAGACTTTCAAAGAAAAGGCGCAACTGCCACAAGTTAAAATGATTGAAATCAAGCTCAGTCAAGGCGCTAAACCTGGCCATGGCGGTGTGTTGCCTAAGGCCAAAATTACGGAAGAAATTGCCCGGATCCGTTTGATAGATCAAGGGCAAGATTGCGTTTCACCAGCAATGCATCCTGAATGCCAAACCCCGAAACAGTTATTACATTTTGTTGCTAAGCTACGCTCGCTTAGCGGGGGAAAACCTGTTGGGTTCAAATTGTGTATTGGAAATCCGGCTGAGTTTTTATCGATTTGCAAAGCCATGCTCGAAGAGAAAATCTATCCTGACTTTATCACCGTCGATGGGTCAGAGGGTGGCACAGGCGCCGCTCCGGTTGAATTTGCCAATTACCTTGGTATGACCTGCCTCGAAGGAGTTTATGTTGTGCATAATGCCCTCGTCGGAACGGGTCTTCGTGAACACATTAAAGTCATTGCGTCTGGCAAAACGGCCTCCGCATTTGATTTACTCACCAAGCTCGCCCTTGGTGCAGACACGGTGAATGCTGCCCGCACTATGATGTTCGCATTAGGCTGTATCCAATCTAAACACTGTAATACCAACCGTTGCCCGACTGGCATTGCAACACAAGATCCAGCAAGAGCTAAAGCCATCGACGTTGAAAATAAGAGTGAGCGTGTTAAAAACTTCCACAAAAATACGCTTCATACCTTCTATGAGCTGTTAGGTAGTATTGGCCTAGATGACCCAGACAAGCTCCTTCCGCAAATGGTAAAACGTCGCACTCCACACGGCTTACAAATGTCTATTGGGAGTCTCGTAAAACCCTTATCGACCGACGAGCTGCTGATGTCGAGTGAAATCAATCATTGGACAAACTGGTGGCACAAGGCATCCAGTGAAAGTTTCAGTGTCTATGACGACAGCTTTTTAAAATAATACTGGTACGGATCTATTTATCGCCGATGAAATATACTTTTTCATATCGGCCAGATGGACAAAATCATTCTCTTTGTGTGAGTAATTTTGTCCATATTTCACCACTTTTCTCGTCATAAAAAAGACTTAGTTCAATTTTACTCAAGCAACGCGTTGTCATTGCTGTGCTATTATTTATACAAATTTCCCTGTTAGTGTACTGCCTATCATGCTGCGTCATTTTTGGTGTTTACTCTTAATCACGCTATCTATTAGTGCCGTCAGCGCAGCACCAAATCCCGAAAAAGAACACCCAATGTCTGTCGTCATGGTGAATCCATCCGTTAAAGATGACCCTTTTTGGCGTAAAGTAGAGCAGCTTACGCAAGAGGCCGCGACACAATTGGGTGTTCATTTTGAAGTGATTTACGGTGAAGGTAACCGCTTCGCTCAGCTCGATGTGCTCAAGCGCTACTTAGAATATCGTGCAACCCCTGACTACCTCATTCTCATTAACTACCCAGGCGGTGCTGAGCAATCCTTGTCGATGCTTAGCAAATACAACATCAAATTTGTCACATTAGAACAAACGATTTCAGGCGCAGAGAGAACCGCAATAGGTCATGCTGGGGAGCATTTCGAAAATTGGTTAGGTGAGATATACCATGACAACTTTAAAGCGGGCTATCTGCTAGCCAAAACCCTGACACAAACACTCCAACAACCCAAAGAACACGTTAAGCCTATATTGATTAATGGTCATTACGGTAGTGAGTCAGATGCGCGTAGCGACGGTGCTAAAGCCTACTTTAAAGAACAAGGTATCGACGTTGCCCAAACCGTTTTTGCCGCGTGGTCAAAAGACCAAGCCATGGAGAAAACAGAAAAATTAATGAAACGTTACCCTGACACAAATTTGATTTGGTGTGCGTCGGACCTCATGGCTCTGGGTAGCGAAACCGCATTACGACAATCAGCTTCAACCGCTAATGTGGCGATTGGGGGCTTTGATTGGCTTGATGATGCGCTGATCTATATTAAGAAAGGCAAACTTAGTGCATCTGTCGGTGGGCATTTTATGATGGGTGCATGGGCGCTGTTATCGTTATATGACTACCACCACGGTAACCCATATTGGTCAACACATCAGAAAATGGTATTTGATTTAGAAGCAATCACAAAGGAAAACATCGATCAATTTAACGGACTACAACAACCCAAAGAATGGGAAAAAATCGATTTTCGAGCGCTCACGCTGACTCATAGTGGGTTAAAGGAATACCAGTTTATTCATCGCTTTGACGAGTTACTCCACTCCTTGAAATAACACCGCCACGCACGAGTCTCATTTTGGTGAGTTTATGGCTCGATTCCATTAAACTCGGCTTAACCAAGATTCGACCGCTTTCTTCGGGTATAGAATTTCCTTAAACAAACGATGACGTTCAAACGCCAACTCTCGCTCTCGGCTTGGTAAACCCGCTTGAACTAAACTGTGGTGCTCATTAAATCGCCCAATTAAACTAATCTGGGTAAAATCATCTTGAGACTTAGGTTGTAAACGGCGTTTCAAAAAATCTCTGACATCATCTGCTGTCATCAACCCTTGCGCGTCTAAATTCATTAGTTCTTTTTTAAGAGTAGAACGAATGCCCATGTTTTCTCCAATTTAGTGCAAAATACAACGCTTCATTTGGCGGATTGCAAGATACACACCAATTACTGCATTTATATGAAAGACCCTTCAAAAACGAAAAAAGTTGCGTTCGTTATCGCACAAAAACGGTATACTATCGTAAAGCAGATTGAACGCCTGTAAGGTTTGATGATGTACGAGATTGAATTAGAAGAAGAACCCATCGAATTGTGTAATTTGTTAAAACTCATGGGTCTTGCGGATACGGGTGGACAAGCAAAACTGTTTATAAGTGAAGGTTATGTGCACCTAAATGGTGAGCTTTGCACGCAAAAGCGCAAAAAAATCTATGCGGGCGATCAGTTTAGCTTTAATGAAGAAGAGTTTGTGGTGTCACTAGCAGAAGGTGTCGTCCCTGCTGAACGCACACAGTCAACACCTATGCCTCACACGGCAAGTCACACAGCTCAAGCCGCACCAAAACAAAATAAGCCGGCTAAAACATCACGTGCGGATAAATCACGTGACAAGAAAACCGGTCGAAAACCAATTTCCTTCGGTTAATCCATAATCACCGCGACAAAGTCACAGTTTAAGATGGGCATTGCTTTACGACGATGCCCCATTGCAACAAACGTTAGTTTAGCTTTTTCACCAAACGGCGTTAATTCTATTCCCTCATGCAATTCGAATGATTGCTCTTCAAAATATCCATCATCACTGTCGTACCTAAGCGTCAAGTAGGGTTGGTAATATCGCCAGTCCCCACGCCATTGGCCATCTTGTGTTTTCCATCGGTAATTTGCGTTGAACACGATGGGGCGCTCGGATTGATCACAGTGTTGGGCAACCATTAAATCCGGCACAGTTCGCACTTTTGACTCGTCAATCAAATATAAACCCACGTGCCCATTGCTAAACGAGTGTTTGTCTTGGTTGAAATCCTGAATATCCAAGGATTGAAATCCAAGCTGTTGAACTAACTCCCTGAGCGTATCATAGAGCGCACGATTTTCATTCCCCGGGAATTTATTCAATCGAGCACCCGAATAGCTGCTGGGTGTCCGGCTCGACGCAATCTCATAGGCAATATGATGCTCGTTGAGCGATTGCTCAACCTGAGCTTGTCGAGATTCAGAGAGTGTTTCCATAAATACATGTACTTTTGGGCTCTGGCAGCCCAATAAAATTAACGCAATAACACAAAGTACAGAATGACGCATAGCAAGTCCTTTTATTAAAGATTACGAACGTAATCTACAAAACATTCCCGTACCTGACAAGTGGAAAAATCCATTTTCTCAACGGCATTTTCTGTTTTTGACATTTTGTGGTGATGGGCAAACTGAACACAATCGAGTAAGCTGCGAACAACAGCGGTTTTTAATTTAAGGAAGTTACATGTCGATTTGGTTTCGTCCAATCACCCTCGAATTCTGTCAGCAACTCGATGAGGGAATGCATGGCAAAGGCTCTTTAATGAAGACATTGGGTATCACCGTAAGCGAAATCGGCGAGGACTACATCGTGGCAACGATGCCCGCGACACCAGACCACCACAACCCTATTGGTATGGTGCACGGCGGCGCGAATGTAGCATTGGCGGAAACGGTCGCAAGCTACGCTGCCAATTTTGTTGTTGATTTTGAGAAGTTTTATTGTGTCGGCCAAGAGATTAATGCAAACCATTTGAAAGCCTCACGAAATGGTTTATTGACCGCGACAGCACGCCCGTTACATCTTGGCAAACGCACTTCTGTATGGGAAGTCAAAATCGTAAACTCACGTGGAGAGTTATGCTGTGTATCAAGGATGACTGCCGCCGTCATTGAACGTGCGAAGGCACAAGATTAATCGCGATTTCGGATAATTTGATCTGCCGCAACACTCGCGCCGTTAGCTCTCGCCATCTGGCAACCACTCTCTATACTGGACATAGACAACGAGATTGGAAGTTCCAAATGGCGCAAAAAACACTCATCCGGATTCTGCATTTAGTTATTGTGTCTGGCCTGTTGCTAATCTTTACAGGTCACTATCTCGTGACTTCGGATACCTTAAATCACCTTGGCCCACTTGGCTTTGTTATCGGCGCAAGTTGTATTGCCTTAGGCCTGATTATGTCCCTGCCAACTAAAATCTATCTGACGATTCTGTTGATGCGTCGAGAGAAACCATCGACACAAGAAAAGCCAAGTATTTAAACAACACCATTCGCTCAGCTACCCACTGTGAGACTCAACAAAGTTTGCTATGCTATCGTCTCGTTGAACGTTTGAGATTACGATGGATTACATTGACACCTTAGTCGTGGGTGCAGGTTGTATCGGGCTTGCTATTGCCGCTCGTTTATCTGAAAAACACGAAGTATTGCTGGTCGAAACCGAAAAACAGTTTGCTATGCACACCAGTAGTCGTAACAGTGAAGTCATTCATGCGGGTATCTATTATCCGACCGACAGTCTCAAAGCCACACTGTGTATTCGCGGCAAAGCGCTGCTCTATGAGTACTGTCGACGTCGAAAAATCCCTTATGCCCAACTCGGTAAAGTATTAGTCGCCGTAAATGCATCGGAAACGTCGTCACTCAACGCCCTAGTAGCGCAGGCAACGTTAAACGGTGTGGAAGATTTGGCGTTTTTATCCAGGCAACAATTATCGCACTACGCACCTGAGATAAAAACACATCAAGGCGTGTTATCTCCGTCAACAGGCATTATCGACAGCCATCAGTTCATGCTGTCTCTTATTGCACAACTGGAACAACATCAAGGGTCACTCGTCTGCCAAACACAAGTTACCCATATTGACGTCACCAACGACGGATTTATTGTGACGCTCAACAGCCAATCCGAAACGATGCAGCTTCGCTGTCGACAACTCATCAATGCCGCAGGTCATGGCGCACAGCCTTTGGCACATAGTATTGTAGGGCTAAACGCCGCCACTATTCCCGAGCAGTTTTTTTGTCGAGGCGTGTATTTTCGATACCATGGTCAACACCCATTTAAGCACTTAATATACCCGATGCCTGAAGCACATGGTTTAGGAGTACATGCGACGCTAGATCTCGAGGGTCAGTTGAAATTCGGCCCAGATACGGAGTTTATTGATGCGCTTGATTATCAACTAGACGAGACTCGGCAGTACGCTTTTGTCGAGGCAATTAGACGATATTGGCCGAACCTAGATGCCAGTAAGCTGCTACCCGATTATACCGGAGTAAGACCTAAGCTCAGTAAATCTGGCTTTCAAGATTTTGTCATACAAAGCCGAAAAGATCATGGTCTACCTGGTCTTGTTAGCTTATATGGGATTGAGTCGCCGGGATTGACGGCGAGTTTGGCGATTGCTGAATACGTTGAAAGGGCTCTTGAAGATTAGCCCTGCATGGCTTGGGTAACGCCACAAACCGTATCGTTTTTTGTTTTGTTCAGCGATACGGCTTATGCAGTTTAGTTGTTTTTCTCGAGCGCCTCATCAAGCTTCTTTTGTCGCTCATCCATCAATTTCTGCACGTTGTTAGCATCATCCACAAGTTGTTTTACCGAAGCGGGACTGATTGTCGTGAGGCCTAGCGGAGATTTCATGGGTTCATTTTTTGGCGTCGACAATCCCCCGAGAACACTTGTATCTTCGGCACTCATAACCGTGATTTTATTTGGGTCGAGGATGACCTCTTCTGAACCACCACGTGCATTAGGTCTATCCGAGTAGTGCCAAACGCCTTGTTCATCTTGCCACTTGTAAATTTTACCGCTGTTATCGGATAGACTATCTGCCACGCTTTGTACTTTTTGCGCCGCTTTTTGAAGGAGTTGCTTTCCTTCATAACTCATCGCATTTGCTTTACGGGAGGTGGTTTCTTCAATTTGCTCAAAACTCAACCAAGGCTTGCCATCGGGACGCTTCAATACAAACAAACTGCCAAGACCGATGAGTAATATCATTATGAGGAAATAACTCGCTGACTTCATGATTAATCCTTTAACGCTCAGGTTGATACTGCTTGAGTATCTGATAGTACTCCTTCGACCCAAGAAACTCATCTAAAAACTGGTTTAGATGGAGGCAAGCTTTCGTGGCTTCGTCGTTTGCTGCAAACTGAAGTTGCAATGGTGCGCTATCTATTACGGTTAAATTGTCCAAACGCTCATTTAGCAGCGCATAGTGCCGTTGATACCACTCAAGTGTCGGTTTCGCTACCACACCAAACTGCTCATTACTGACCTCACTTTTTGCAAGCGCCAATAAAATCTCGAGTTCGGAATAAAAGTCACGGCGTTCTATTTCGCCATGATTAACGGCATCTTCAAATTTGGGATAGGTATACCCAAAACGCGCGAACATCACCATTCCATTAAATCCTCGATGCTCGCTGATACCGCTATTTTTTCGGACCACAACAACATCATCCACTTGAATTAAAGGCCGACTCCAGCAATGCGTTGTAGTACCTAAAAACCACGCTTCGGACTCTATCCGTGCATCGACTTGCTGAGTTTCGATTAATTTAAGCGTGCGCACTTCGGGCGCGTATTCAATTTTGAGTAGCTGCTTGGTTTTTGCTGAATAGACATTAAGAATATCAAGTACAATGCCAGTACCTTGCTCGGGAGCCAATACATAGGGTGGGTATGGAGAGTTTAGCAATACGACAGATAATGGCCGCTCGGAGGCAGCCCAGGAAAGACACACATAAAAAAAAGACACTATCACGATTAAAAAACGCATAAACTCTCCGTGTTGGGGAGACAATGCCGCTCCTTGGGGACTTCTACTCACCGTCTTAATCGGTAAGTCGCGAAGTAAAAAGGCGCATCCGCTGCGCCTTTTTTAAGGAGAATGAAAAAAATCGTTACGCGTCTCTAATTAAATACCATCTCCGTCAATATGCAAGCCACATTCACGATTTAATCCAAAGAAACGCGTTTCTTCTTCCGTCATACCCGGCTCTAATTTACGTGTTGTGTGCACATCGCCCATCGAAACATAACCTTGCTCCCAGAGAGGGTGATACGGCAGGTCATGCTTAGTGAGGTATTGATAGATATCACGGTTGTGCCACTCAATGATCGGATACACTTTGACTGTACCACGGCTTATTTCCAGAATTGGCTTTTCCGCACGTGTCGACGATTGGCTACGACGTAATCCACTGAACCACGTACCTGCGCCAATGTCCTTTAATGCACGAGTCATTGGTTCAACTTTATTTAGCTGATTATATTGTTTAATCCCTGCTTCGCCCTGCTCCCAGAGTTTGCCAAAGCGTGCTTCTTGCCAAGCTGGGCTCACCGGCGCCTGATACACTTTTAAATTCAGCTTAAGGCGCTCAGTTAAGTAATCTACAAACTGATACGTTTCTGGAAACAAATACCCAGTATCAGTTAACACGACCGGAATCTCTGGACGTGCTTGCGTGACCAAATGCAGCATCACGGCAGCTTGAATACCAAAACTAGACGATAAAAATGCCGTGTCTGGCAAGTTTTCAAGTGCCCATGCCACTCGCTCTTCCGCCGTTTTTGATGACAACAAGGTATTTGCTTGTGCCAACAACGAAGCTTGTTCTTCCGGACCTAACTGCAATAACTGTTTATAGTCGCTCATATGCTTTCTTGGCAGCTTGGCTGCCAAGCCTCATTCAATTAAGCGTGAAAGTCTGTCTTTGAGACTTTGACTTCGGCTACGATGCCTTTACGAATAACAAAGTCACCAAAACCTTCTTCGCTTTGACGCTCTGCAACCCATTGACCAATCAATTCATCGAGGGCTGGTAAGTAAACGTTTTCACCTACGTTCTCTAGATAAAGTTTCGGAATACGCGTGCCTTCTCGGTTACCACCTAAATACACGTTGTATTTACCCGGACCTTTTCCAACTAAGCCCACTTCTGCCAACATGGCGCGACCACAGCCGTTCGGACAGCCCACTACACGCAGAATTATGTGGTCTTCAGCCACATTGTGCTTCGCAAGTAACACTTCAACCTTGTCGATTAACTCTGGTAAATAACGCTCCGCTTCAGCCATGGCTAAAGGACACGTTGGTAAAGCCACACACGCCATTGAGTTTTTACGTTGCTCAGTGTGTGTCTCGTCGATTAATCCATGTTCGCGGGCTAGCTGCTCAATCACTGCTTTTTGGTCCGCAGGTACACCAGCAACTATCAAGTTCTGGTTTGCCGTCATGCGGAAATCCCCTTGGTGAATTTCTGCAATTTTGCGGCAACCCGTTTTAAGCGGCTTGTTAGGGAAATCGAGAATACGACCGTTTTGGATAAACACGGTTAAGTGGTGCTTGCCGTCAATACCTTCTACCCAACCAAAGCGATCGCCACGGTGAGTGAATTCATAAGGACGGCTCTGTTCGAATTTTACACCGGCGCGATTTTCCACTTCCGCTTTGAATGCGTCTGTACCGAAAGTATCTAAGGTGTACTTTGTTTTCGCATTCTTACGGTTAACACGGTTACCCCAATCACGTTGCACAGACACGACGTGCTCTGCAATCTTCAACGTATGTTCAAGTGGAATAAAACCAAGATCATCCGCTTTACGTGGGTACGTTTCCACATCGCCGTGTGTCATCGCAAGACCACCACCAACGAGTACGTTAAACCCAACTAACTTGCCGTTGTCGGCAATAGCAACAAAGTTTAAGTCGTTCGCATGCACGTCGACTTCGTTATTCGGCGGAATAACAACCGTTGTTTTAAATTTACGCGGTAAGTACGTTGACCCTAAGATAGGCTCTTCGGTGGTCTCTGTTTTTTCACCATTCAACCAAATTTCTGCATAGGCTTTGGTGTGAGGCAGGAGATGCTCAGAAATTTTCTTCGCCCATTCATACGCTTCCTGATGAAGCTCAGACTCAACCGGGTTTGTCGTACACAGTACGTTACGGTTCACGTCACCTGCCGTCGCAATGGAGTCAATTCCGACGCTATTGAGCATTTGGTGCATGTCTTTAATATTCGGTTTTAATACGCCATGGAACTGAAATGTTTGACGTGTCGTTAAACGAATACTGCCGTACATCGTCTTTTCATCGGCGAACGTATCAATCGCTAACCACTGCGCTGGCGTAATGATCCCGCCAGGCATACGTGCTCGAAGCATCACGTTATGCAATGGTTCTAATTTCTGTTTTGTACGCTCTGGACGAATGTCACGGTCATCTTGCTGATACATACCGTGGAAACGGATCAACTGGAAGTTATCGCCGTTAAAACCACCCGTTAGCTGATCCGATAAATCCGCTTCTATCGTGCCACGTAAAAAGTTGCTTTGTGTTTTTAAGCGCTCGTTATCTGCCAACTTTGCATTCGGGTCGAGCTTACTGTTTGGCTTGAATTCTGAATTGCTCATTTTAAATCCTAAATTCTGTTCTTTGACGGTAGTAAACGTGTAATTTGGTGGCGTTTGCGTCGCTACTCGCCGCAAACGTCCACACAAGAATTAGTACACGTCTTTTTGATAACGATGCGCACTGCGCAACTCTTTTAAATATTCTTCCGCTTGTTCTGCATCGCGGCCACTGTGCGACACGAGTACATCGACAAGAGCTTGATGCACGTCTTTTGCCATGCGATTTGCATCACCACAGATATAAACATGCGCGCCTTTTTCAAGCCAAGCAACAACGTCTGCACCTTTTTCACGAATACGATCTTGCACATACACTTTTTGCGCTTGGTCTCGGCTAAACGCCAGATCGACGTTTGTCAGTAAACCTGATTTCACATAACCCTGAATTTCAACTTGGTACAAAAAATCTTGGGTAAAGTGAGGATTACCAAAGAACAACCAGTTCTCACCTTCCGCACCACGTGCATCGCGCTCTTGTAAGAACGCACGGAATGGCGCAATACCGGTACCCGGACCAATCATAATGACTGGCGTCGCATCATTTTGCGGCAAACGGAAATTATCATTGTGTTCAGAGAAAACCTTCACTTTTGCGCCTTCTTCCGCACGTAAAGCAAGGTATCCCGAACAACCACCGTGGTGAGTTTCACCAAAGGCATCAAATTCAACTAAACCAACCGTTAAGTGAACTTCTTCGTCGACTTCTGCTTGGCTAGAAGCAATAGAATAAAGGCGTGCTTGTACTTTTCGACAACAGTCCACCAGCGTTTGTGCGTCAATCGCTGCCTGATTTTGTTTGATTACATCGAAAATTTGACGTGCTGCGAGGTATTCACGAAGCGCGACTTTATCTGCAGCAATCGCTTGCAAGTCAGCACTGTTTATTGCTTGTGCGTATTTTTCCACAAAGCCTGGGTAAGACTGCGTAAGCTCGAGTTTTTCGATTAGTGCATCACGTAACGTGATTTGTTCGTCCCCGACGTTCACAAGCGCTGCTGCGTCCAATTTCAATAACGCAATGACCTCATCAACTCGCGCTTCATCATTGAGGAAATAAACGCCCAATGAGTCACCTGGTTGATAGGTGATACCTGACCCTTCCAACGAAATTTCGATGTGGCGAACGTCTTTTGTTGAATCACGACCCGTAATTTTTTGTACTACAGACAATTCTGCTGCAAATGGGTTTTGTTTCGTGTATTGAGATTCAACTGATGCACTCACTGCAAATGGATTTGCGGTAACGGTTTGCGCACTCGCTTGTGCTTTAATGAACGGCTCGAATGCGTCGAGTGCACCCGCAATCCAAGTTGCGGCTTCCGCGTCATAATCAACATCCAGATCGGCACGAGGATGCAGTACTTCAGCACCCAGTGCGCTTAGACGCGTTTCAAAATCTTTTGCGGTTTGACAGAAAAATTCATAGCTTGTATCGCCCAACCCCAATACCGCGATTTTTACCCCTTCAAGCTTAGGTGCTTTTTTACTCGCTAAAAAGGCATGCAGTGTCTCCGCAGGCTCAGGTGGCTCACCCTCGCCGTATGTCGAAACAGCGATAGCAATAAACTTTTCTTTCTTCAAGTTGGCTGGTTTGTAATCGGCCATATTCACAAGTTGAACAGCCAAACCTCGCGATTCTGCTTGTTCTTTTAACTTGTTTGCCACGCCTTTCGCGTTACCTGTTTGCGAACCATATAAAATCGTCAATGACGCACTTTCGCCTGCTGCAGCTACTGGTGCAATACCGCCCAAAGACGCACTGTTTGCACTCGCCGCTAAATAACCACTCACCCACGCTTGTTGGATTGGATTTAGCTCAGCCACTAACCCTTGTAATTTCTGAATTTGCTCTTGTGTTAGCGGACTTGCCGCGGCACTGAGTAGGTTTAACAACATCTGATGATTCCCCGTAACCCGAAATGGTGGCACTCCGATTCCCGGAGTATGGATTTCTATACGTGCAGGATACTGAGATCTGCGCTCAACAAAAAAGAATAGAATCGCCTTTGTTATTCCATTTAGTTATTGAAAACACTTTTATCCTTAAAAAACAGTTTTAAAGAATTATTTAATAAATCGGGACAAAGCATGTTAACATTGCTGCAACAAAGGTAACGTAAGCTCAGCCTTTGTTTTTTATAACTTAAATAAAGAGAAAACAATGAAACACGGGAATATAACTAAACTATTAGCGCTATCTGCTCTGAGCAGCGCGTTTATGGCGTCGGCTGATGTAGCCAATGGCGGCTTTGAAACGTGGTCAAATGGCGTACCGAGTAATTGGTCTATTATCGACAGCGGTATTAACGTTACGTCGACGACACAAATCGTCAAAGCCGGCCAAACCGCGGCAAAAGTAACAGTCAATACAGGTACGCAAGGCGATACTGACTTTTTACAAGACATCGCGGTCGAAGCTGGAAAAAGCTATACCTTTAGCACTTGGGTATATCACACTGAGGGTGGTATCAAGGCACGCTTAATTGCCGATGGTTACCAAAACTATTCAGACCCTTTTACGCTAAACCAATGGCAACAAATTAGTTTTAATTACACTGCATCTGCATCGAAGACCATTCAAATTGGACTTCGTTTTTATGATGTCAGTGGTTTTGATGGTAGCGAAGTTGTCTATGTAGATGATTTCCAGCCAAGTGAGACAAGCACCACGCCTCCACCACAAAGCTGTAGCGCCCATAACGTTGCATTGACGTTGACCACAGATAGTTATGCAAGCGAAACGAGCTGGACGTTAAAGGCTGGAAGTACGCAAGTTGCATCAGGCAACGGTTACAACAACAATGCAACTGTCACCGAAAACTTCTGCTTAAACGATGGTGATTATACGTTCACTATTTTTGATGCATACGGTGACGGTATCTGTTGTAGCTACGGCAATGGCAATTACGCCCTAAAAGAAGGCTCGACAGAACTCGCTTCTGGTAGCAGCTTCACATCTCAACAAAGCCACAATTTTACCCTTGGTTCAGGCGATACCGGAGGTGGTGATACAGGTGGCAATAATGGTGGTGATACCACGGGCTACTATGCATCAGCACAAGGCCTGAATGGTTTCGCGTTGAAAACAGCATTATACAACATCATTAACAACCATCAGAACCAAGGCTATAGCGCGATTTGGAACTTCTACGACCAATATGAGCGTGATACGTACTTCGAAAAAGATAACTCAATTCTTGACCGCTACTCTGAAAAGCCAAGCGGCGCTGACAGCATCCATTTCACGGCGGTTACGGATCAATGTGGCACGTACAGCACGGAAGGTGGTTGCTACAACCGTGAACATTCTTTCCCGAAAAGCTGGTTTGGCGGCACAGTTGAACCGATGCATTCAGATGTTCATCACATTTTCGCAACGGACGGTTACGTTAACTCTAAGCGTAGCAACTACCCTTATGGTGAAGTGGCGAGTGCAAGCTATGTATCAAGTAATGGCAGCAAGCTAGGTTCCGCGGCAACATCGCTTGGTTATACTGGAACCGTGTTTGAACCAATTGACGCCTTTAAAGGTGATTTCGCTCGTGCGTATTTCTACATGGCAACACGCTACCAGAATGTAATCTCAACTTGGGAAAAGAACACCACGTACAGCGACGCAGTATTGAACGGTACAAGTGATGTCGTGTTCGAGCCTTGGGTTATCAATATGCTAAAACGTTGGCATCAAAATGACCCGGTTGATGCCATTGAGCGTGCACGCAACGATGCAGCATTCAATCATCAAGGTAACCGCAATCCGTACATTGACCACCCAGAATATGTAGAAGCGATTTGGTAATAAACCTTATCTGAGTTTTCGAAGGGCCTTGCGCCCTTCTTTTTTATCCGACTTTCAAAGCGCGACCTAAGCGATTTCGACCCGATCTCGGCCATGGGTTTTCGCGAGGTAGAGTGCTTTATCTGCTTTTGCAATCAACTCACTTTTATCCATATCCACTTTCACAAACGCCATGCCAAAGCTGGCAGTGATTGGATGCACCGCTTTATTCTGTTCTTTGTTTTTTACGGATAATTTGCTGATGTCTTGACGTAGTAATTGGACAAAATTCACGGCTTCACCAACACTGCTAAAGCAGGCTAGAATGCAAAACTCTTCACCACCATAACGATAGGCTGCACCTTTACCCTCTGTCTGACGAGAGATTTTGGCTGCTATTTTTTTCAGCGTTTCATCGCCTGTTTGATGCCCAAACGTGTCATTTAACGATTTGAAATGGTCGACATCGATAAATATCAACGCCGCTTGTTTAAGATCCGTGAAAGACTGGCAAAAATACACGACATCCTCATCAAATTTGCCGCGATTGTACAAACCAGTCAGTTTATCTATGCTTGCTTGAATCTGAGAATCGAGTAAGGCTTCCCGCAATTCAGTAATTTCTTGATACGCAAATTCAAGCTTTTTCTGAAACGAAAACGCTTCTTGTTGCATAGTAATGGATTCTGCGGTTAAGCGTTCAACGTAGTTCAGCACCCCATCAAACGATTCCACATTATTACGTTTGATGTTGTAAAGACCCGCGTAACACTCCGCTAATACGGCAGAATAATCTTGTGCAGTCTCAAGTGTTTTAGCAATATCACCCTGCACAGTGGAAATGGCGCCATGAAAAGAGCCCGAAAGTTCATGGAAAAGCGCTAAATCTCGCTCAGACAAGTACCTATCAAAAAGTCGTCTGGCTACATGAGGAGGGCATGTCGCTAAATGAGCAATGGTGGCATCAAGCTCTTGATTCAACGCTGGCTGAGTACCTGAAACATAGCAATACCATATCGCGTAATTCATTGGTGTGACGGGAATCGCATACTTCACCATTAAAGGTACTGCTTTTTTTAAGCATTGTGCAGAATGTGCTAACGAGGCCTCGAATTCCATCAGTAAAGATCCATCAAAGGGCCGTTCTTTATTTCAGAATGACCAAATTGTTTTTGTAATAATGTGAATCTTGCTTTTCCAGCAAAAATAATACTAAAGCACTAATTTATAATAATCAATTGAAAACGCAGTATTAAATGTATTTTTACTGAACAATTTTGTGAATTTAAGCCAAATCGCCGTCACCCATTTATTTCCCTAACATCAATAAAGCTCACTTTCTGGGTAACAAAAACGACAACTACGCAAGTAAACGATACAAAAATCAACCTATTGATGCCCTTTCCCCTGGCAACCTAAAAGGCCAAAACAAAAAAAATGCCACCGAATACCGGTGGCATTTGCTTTACACGCTCAAGCAGTAGAACTCACGACCTTCCCTGCGAACACGGTCTACCGCGCTAAGACTCTGTAGCTCTCTTTAGCTCTATTTTATGCTGATATCGTTTCTTCGATCCTTGGAAAAAAACTGGCTTAGTCCTTTAAGCCAATACCAACATGTCAATCCTTAATTCGTTAACGTGGATTGATGGTCAAGGGAGATAAAGACATTCTCGCGTTACCACTTGCACCCATCTGACCAACATACTGACGGCCTTCGAATAAGGTATAAAATACATCAACATAGTCATCATCATTGCTGAACCAATGATCTGGCATCGCTTTAATTAGTTGGTTCGTTAATTGTGGGATAAGCGCATACCCTTGCACTGTTGGATCAGGGATGGCACGCATTGCTGCTGCAACAATATCGAGTAACGTCGTTGCCAGCGTTTTGTAGTTTGTATTGTCATCATGTTCCATCAGCAGCACATCCGCAGCCTGCCAACGGTAACGATCCCAATAAATCAGAATCTGATTTGGTGCATAATCACGACCATCCGTATCCAGATATGGCATATCAACCACATCTAAGACCGGCTCATCGCGACTTGGATTCACACCATTCACAACAGCATAAATTTCCGCGTCACCTAAAATCCACGGTTCTTGGTCATCATTTAAGCGAATTCGGTTAATCACACTTGTTGAAATTGGCGCATCCGTACCGGAGATACTTTGATCTTTTGCTGCAAACGTCACGCCGCGCGCTTTATCAAACTCAGCTTGCATAACGGCTAAACCTTCACGTAGGCTCTGCTTTGCATTCACCTCTAACACTAAAACAGGTACGTTAGGTTGTGCGTAAACATCTAGAAGGTGCACATTACCTTTTGAATCAAATGCTTCAATGTATTGCCATTGCTTTTCATCGCCTTGAGGTGCGTATGCAATCAACGGTGTTTCACCTTGCTGCCACTGTGCAAGCATCTCGCCATCAACCAAACGTAGTTGATATAACTGTTGGCCGTCTTCGTTAAGCCCCTGCATTGCTCGGGTTTGCGAATTAAACGAACGAAGCTGTTGTTTTAGAGCACTCGGCGCGCGTAATTCATCTACAGATACATTTAACTGGTAACTTGAAAAGGCACTTTGCCAAAGCGCCGCACTTTGCGGTAACTGTTTTGCAAGCTGCTTCGCCATGATTTGTTTTTGCGAAAAAACAGACATGCTCTGTTGTTCAACTGTTAACGTTTGTTCAACAGGCTCTGCACTGACGTTTGCCGCTGTGGTCACCGCTAGGCCTGCGAATAAGATGGTCGATAATGCGTTCATTGTTTGTTCCTTGCTATCCTCGTGTGCGAAACAAACATTAAACTTTATTTAACAAATGATCAACAACTTTACCTGTAAAATATAATTTTTCTGCAAACGAATCTGTCCTCGAGCTCATTTCACAACGAAAAATAGCCCGCTTGAATTGAGCTTAGTCTTTAAAAATAAATGATTTTCAACTTGCACGAAGACACTAACCACCAACGCTTTGTTAAATGGACACAGCAGAAAACGTGACTTTCAACGTAAGCTGAGCCACTGGTTTGTGCGATTTATTTATCAAGAAGGGAAATTCTGTATGGAGAATTTTTCCTGCGGTGCGCATTGAATTACGCGTGTCAGCTATTAACTCAACAATGACTAGAGCAAAAATTCTAAAGGGTTAATAAAAGGAAAATTGATTGCGTTGAGAACGGCTATACCCTGTATCATTCTTCAACAGGGTAAAGTGTGATCTCAATACCGGCGCCAATCGCTGAAATACGAAGCAGCGTGTCAACGTGCAGCGCTTGCGAGTAGCATTTTGGCGATACGCCAGAGCTAAAACCGAGATCAAACGTACGCTTTGAACAAGATAACCATTGTTTCAAGCCTTCTCGCGAACACGATTCAATGAGCTCACACAAATGGTTAATCGCTTTATCTGGACTGCTGATTTCCTCTCCAGCTTCGATTCGAGCTAGTTGACGAAATTCATCTTTATCGTAATGCAGTACGATCGCCTGCTTACTTAAATCGGCAACCAATACACTGATATCTTGTTTAGATTCAAGCTCAAGATCGACATTTAAAAACTGAATTTCTGGTTTCAAGCGAAACAACCCCATATACAAAAAATTGTCTATAACACCGCTCAGTTTATCGAAGTACGGCACGACTTGCCATGTGAAAAGCCAATTTGACCAAAATTTGTTTAACAAACAATTTTTTTGGTACATCTACAAGCTGTGTTAGTGTGATTCGACACAATAAAAAGAAGCATTAACGATGCCATCACACTGGTTAAAAACCGCACGGAAAATTCATAAATGGCTAGGCTACTTGCTTGCAGCCCAACTAATCGCTTGGCTGCTTGGCGGCTTTATAATGAGTGCTATTCCTCTCGAAAAAGTGCACGGTAAACACCTAGCCAAACGCCAACTCGATAACCCATTTTCGTTTATCGACTATACAGGATGGTCTCATGTGGATTGGCGTAGCTATGGCACTTTCAAAGCTGCCGAACTTAGTCACTTTTTACAGACCCCGTTGATAAAAATTAGAACCGAAAAGCGCACCCTTTACTTAAATGGACTGACAGGTCAACCATTTGTGCCGCCCTCACAAGCGGAGATAGCCGAGCAAGCAAAAGCCCATTTACTGGACGCCAATTCAAACGTCGCCGTTATTGAAAAACTCGAAAAAGGTCCCAGAGAAGTCGGCTATCGCTCCAATCTGTGGCGAGTGGAGATGGACGATGCATGGTCAACGACTCTCTATTTAGACGCCAAGTCAGGGCAAGTATTAACCGTGCGCAGCACCTTATGGCGTATTTTCGACTTTTTTTGGATGTTACATATCATGGATTACAGTGAGCGAGAGAATTTCAACAATCCGCTGCTCATCAGTTTTTCAGCAACAAGCGTATTATTCTGTCTCTCAGGTATTATTCTCCTGTTCCAAGCGCCACCATGGCGTCGCCGCCGTGCGGTAAGGTAACCTCATTCATTGCATAGTAATCAATAGTCCTTAAAATAGTAGCGCATATAACAATCTGAAAATTAACTGTATGCGCTACATTTCACTACTATTTTTGACGCTATCTTTTGCGTCTTTCGCAAAACCAACTAACGTTGCCGATATTGATCACTTTTCAGAGGCAAAAACCTATTTACGCACTCATTTACCCAAAGATGCACAAACATTTTATTGTGGTTGTGATATTAAGAAAAAAGGTAAAAAGCTTGTGCCGGAACTCGAATCCTGTGGATACAAGGCGCGCAATCCAACCTTAAAAAATGGTAATCCGAACCCTCGCGTTCATCGTATTGAATGGGAACACATTGTCTCAGCATGGGAATTTGGACATCAATTGCAATGTTGGCAAGATGGTGGTCGAAAAAATTGCATCAAAGTCAGCGAGCAATTTCGTCTCATGGAAGCCGATATTCATAATCTCGTGCCAGCCATAGGCGAAGTGAATGGCGATCGTAGTAACTATAAATTTGCGATGCTGCCCAAAGAAAAAGGTCGATATGGGCAATGTGACATGAAAATTGACTTTAAAAACAAGTTGGTTGAACCCCCAGTGCGCGCCCGTAAGAAAATTGCCGACGCGTATTTTTATATGGAAAAAAAATACGGCTTGCAGATTTCGGATAAACAACGAAAACTTTACCAAACTTGGGTAGGTGATGCGCACTAATAGCGTTTGCCGAAAGGGTACTAGAATGATATTTTGGTCAGCAACTGCATTCATGGAGAGAAATTAATGTATTACGCGAAATACTTGGTGGGCTTTGGCCTTAGCTTATCCTTATTCGGCTGTGGTGGGGGGGATCATCAACAACGACAAGCCCTGTCACACCACCGACCGCCGGCAACACCACCAGTTGGATACAGGGCAGTTTTGCTGAAAGCACCAAAGTTCAGAACTTTTGTGAAGTTCCGCGCGTAGGCAACGACCCATTTGACGCGAACAAGCCTTATCCAGATAAACAAGGTACCGCACTACAAGAAAAACTCTGGATCCGTTCTTATAGCCATGAGACGTACCTGTGGGCTGATGAATTACGTGATAACGATCCTAGAACCTATAGCTCGGTAATTGATTACTTTAACCAATTAAAAACGTTTGCCACAACAGAATCTGGCAAACTAAAAGATCAATTCCATTTTTCTCAACCTTACGAAGACTACGCGAAAGAAGCACAAAGTGGACTTGCGTCTGGTTATGGTGTTCGTTGGGCAATCATCAGCGCCCTACCGCCGCGCCAAGTCCGCGTAGCCTATACACAGACTAATTCCGTAGGTGAAAACGCGGGACTTATCCGTGGCGATACTATTTTAGCCGTTGATGGCTTTGATATTAATGTCGATACAGACGAGGGGGTTGCAGCGTTGAATGCGGGCTTAGCACCAAAGCTAAATGAAACTCATACGTTCCGTGTGAAGACAATGCTTGGAGAAGAACGCGACGTAACCTTACTTGCCCAAGAAGTACAGCAAACGCCGGTACAGAATGCCAAGGTGATCCCATTCAATGGCAAAAATGTAGGTTATGTCCAATTCAATCAATTTATTAGTATTGCTCAGCCAAAGCTGATTGAAGCCATTAACACGTTTGCAAATGCCCAAATCGATGCTTTGGTACTCGATATGCGCTACAACGGCGGTGGTGCGCTCGCCCTATCGTCTCAACTCGGTTATATGGTTGCAGGACCTGGTCGCACATCTAATCGCATCTTCAATCAAGCCATAGATAATGGTAAAGGCAATCTCTACCAAAATGATAATCAACGCATTTCCCCGTTTTACAACCGTGAAATCAATTACAGCACCTATGAATTTACAGCAAACACGCTGCCTAATTTGGACCTAAATACCGTCTATATTTTGGCAACAGGCGATACGTGTTCTGCGAGCGAGTCCTTAATTAATGGCTTACGTGGTGTTGATGTCAATGTGGTGCTTATCGGCGAAACAACATGCGGAAAGCCATATGGTTTCTTCCCAACACCGAACTGCGGTAACGTGTTTTATACCATCCAATTCAAGAGCAGTAATGAAAAAGGGTTTGGCGACTATGCAGACGGCTTTTCGCCCTCGCAATCGCCAACTGCGGCTACCGATGTTCAAGGCTGTATGGTTGCCGATGACTTTGAACACCTATTAGGTTCAAAAGACGAGGCGTTATTGAGTACTGCTCTATCACATATTTCGACAGGGCAGTGCCCAACTGTTGCACCGAAATCATCAAGACAAGCACCACCGCTTGTCAGTGATGGTTTGCCAATTAGGGCGCCGGTCAGTATCCTACAAAGCAACGCGATTTATTTGCCAGTTAAATAGAAATGAAAGGAAAGTCGAGGCATTCCTCGACTTTCCGCTTTTTGTTTTGAGATCTTAATGTATTTTAGTCCACTTCCCTCTGTACAAAGTACTCTGTCTAACGCCTCTTTTGCTCTACGTTTTGACATGGATTCGTTCGAACAGCAGGACTTTGAAACGCATGGGCTCAGCTTTCCAGCGAAATTAGACAAAGCTGTGCCTAAGCGCAGAGCGGAGTATTTAGCCGGAAGGATCTGCGCACAACACGCACTCTCGATGGTCGGAGTGAACGACTTTCAAGTACATGCAGGCCAAGATCGCGCGCCTATTTGGCCTAAAAACGTGCTCGGTGCGATTACACACAGTAAAGGGCTTGCCATGGCCGTGGTCATTGGCGCTTCTGCACATAAAGGGATTGGGCTGGACATTGAGCATTTTATGAGTGACAAGCGTGAGCATGATTTGCAAAAACATCTATTGTGTGATCAGGAGCAAGCGCAATTCAAATTGCTTAGCCACGTATTTTCACATCCCCTAACCTTAGTTTTCTCCGCCAAAGAGAGCATATTTAAAGCCCTTTACCCGTCGGTTAACGCGTTTTTTGGCTTTGAGGCTGCAGCACTAATCGAGTTTAACGATACTCAGCTACGATTTGAAATCACCAAATCGCTCAGTGACTTAGTCCCAAAAGGAACTCAAGTCACTGTTCACTATCAGCAGTTTGAGAATTGGTTACTGACCGAGTGTTACGTTTAACTCAAACTCATCCGCATCAAGGTGCGCTGGGAAAATGTTTCTAAAAGCGCTAAGTGGCGCTTTTTCGAGCGTGACGGTGATCACGTCGCTCACCTCGTTTTTCGCGGTGGCGAGCGCTTCACCAACAAAATCATATGCTGCCGTTCCGCCACTATGCGCAATACCATTACCATCCTCGCCAACACGATTAACACCAAGCACGAAACATTGATTTTCAATCGCTCGAGCTTGCAATAGCGTATCCCAAATACGGCGGCGGGCTGCAGGCCAATTTGCTACATTCACCATCACATCATAATCGTTGCGATTGCGCTGGAACACAGGAAAGCGAAGGTCATAACAAACCTGAGGCAAAATTCGAAACCCATTGATTTCAAATATTGGCCGAGTGTTACCTGGCACAACAAAATCCCCTTCTTTACCTAAACAAAAAAGATGGCGTTTGTCGTAGTAAGCCACGTTACCATCCGGCCAACACCAATAAAAGCGATTGGCTTTCTTACCATCGACATCGACAAGCACGGATCCCGCGACCACCGCATTATGTTTGCGTGCTAAAGACATTAAAAAAGCCATGGATGGGCCATTCGGCGCTTCACCACACGCCAAATTGATGGCAAAACCCGTAGCAAATGTTTCGGACAGCAAGATCAAATCCACTCGGGACAATGCCGCCAGCTGAGATTCAATACGCTGATGATTTGCAACTGGGTTTAACCACTCAATATCATGTTGAACCAGAGCGACATTTAAAGTTGACATAGTTTCTCCGCAGCACGAATTAAGGTGCTATCTTCCTTAGCAAAGCACAACCGGATCACTTTGTCTGATGTAGGGGTTTGATAAAATACACTCAGCGGTATGGCAGCGACACCGATTTCTCTGACTAAATATTCGCAAAATGCGAAATCATCCAGTTCTGAAATTGCACTGTAATCGAGCAAAAGGAAATACGTGCCCTGACTTGGCAACAGCTTAAAACGACTATTCTGTAACGCATTGATTAATACGTCTCGCTTATGTTCATAAAACGAGTTCAAGGTATCGACGTGTTCCGGTTCATGCTCAAGCATATCCGCCAACGCCAACTGTGCAGGCGTAAAACTGGAGAACGTGACAAACTGGTGAATTTTTCGAAACTCTTGGCTCAGTGTGCTTGGTGCAACACAATAACCCATTTTCCAGCCTGTGCAGTGGAAGGTCTTGCCAAAACTAGATACCACAAACGCGCGTTCGAGCAACTCAGCGTCACGCAGCACACTCAGATGGGTTTGCCCGTCAAAAGTAATGTGTTCATATACTTCATCACTAATCAAATACAATTCATGACAAAGCACCAAATGTTTAAGAGCGGCAAAATCAGTTTCTGACAAAATACGTGCTGTAGGATTGTGTGGTGTGTTGACAATAATCGCTCGTGTTTTTTCTGTAATGGCTCGCTCTACAACCGCCCAATCAATCGCATAATCCGGTGCAGACAACGCGATATGTACAGCCTTACCACCGGCTAACTCAATGGCTGGTTCGTATGAGTCATAGGCGGGGTCAAAGACGATGACTTCGTCACCTTCCCGAACCAGCGCAGTGATTGCAACAAACAAGGCTTCTGTTGCACCCGACGTCAGCGTCACGCAGCCGCCCGGATCAATAGTCTGGCCATATTTTCGCTCAATAAGCGCAGCAATTTGCGTTTGCAACACCGGTAACCCTGACGAAGGCGAATATTGATTAAAACCCTCTGAACTGTAGTACGCCAGTTGAGTCTTCAATCTGAGAGGTGCATCAAATTCAGGAAAACCCTGTGATAGATTGATGGCCTTATACTGGTTTGCCAAACCAGTCATGGTGCTAAAAATACTGGTGCCGACTTGAGGTAATTTACTGTTCACGGCTGGACTCTCTTTCAATATGGTACTTCGCTGCGTCGAATGCTATCATTGCATCAATTGGATGTATAGCCGTCTAAAACTAATGGATGGCCTAACGCAAAGGTAACACAAGATGCACAACGATGCTGCAAAAGCGGAACTGATTGACGCGGGCCATTGGGTCGCCGATAAAGGTTGGGTACCGGCAACGGGCGGAAACTTTTCGATGCGTACACAAAGCGGTTTCGTGGTCACCGCCAGTGGCCATGATAAAGGTAAGCTCGACACTCACCATTTTTTGGAATTAGACGACAATGGAAACATTGTCACCGGTGAGGGAAAACCCTCAGCTGAAACGGCATTGCATTTGAAACTTTATGCGTTGAGACCAAGCACCCAATGTATTTTACACACACATTCTGTTGCGGCGACGGTACTGTCTCGATTTTTTCAAGGTGATGCTTTTTCCGTTTCCGGGTATGAAATGCAAAAATCCCTTTCTGGCGTAACAACTCATCTTGAACCTCTGAATATTGCCATTTTTGATAATGACCAAGATATTCCCCGTTTGGCCGAGCTTATTGCTCAGCACCATGAAACAACACCTATTGTGCATGGCGTACTGATCCGCGGACACGGCTTGTACGCAATGGGTGATAGCGTGTTTGAAACGCGCCGACACATTGAAGGGCTCGAATTTTTGTTTGCCTGCGAACTCGAGCGATTAAAACTAGAGGGCATTAAATGATAAAAGCAATTTTAACAGACATCGAAGGTACGATAACACGCATAACCTTTGTCAAAGACATCCTATTTCCGTATGCGGCGGCTCATTTACCGTCTTTCGTTGAAGCACATCAAGACGATACCTTCGTGGCAGAGCAAATTCGTGCCGTTCGTGAAGAAATTAGCTCACCTCAAGCATCCATTGATGAAGTGATCCAAGCGCTCTTAACATGGATTAAAGAAGACAAGAAAATCACGCCGTTAAAGCAATTACAGGGGCTAATTTGGCAAACGGGTTACGAACAAGGCGACTTTAAAGGTCATCTTTATCCCGATGCAATGGCGTTTTTAAGCGCCCAACATCAAGCTGGCCTCGCACTCTACGTCTATTCGTCTGGATCCGTGAAAGCGCAACACTTGCTCTTTGCCCATTCAGATTTTGGCGACATTCGTCCGCTGTTTAACGACTACTTCGATACAAACGTCGGTGGGAAAAAAGACCCGCAATCTTACCGCAATATCATCGATGCCCTTCCTGTTGAGGCAGCTGAGATTCTCTTTTTAAGCGACGTAGTGGAAGAGTTGGACGCAGCCAAGAAAGCGGGCATGAGAACGGTGCAATTGTGGCGCGATAACCAAGCCACCAGCCCTGCACACCCCAAAATAGCGCATTTTGAACAATTTAATAGCGAGTTATTGGCATGAACAAACTGACTATCTTCAACGCAATCGACCCAAAAAATAACACATTGAGCAGCAACGACGCACACGTCATTACGACCACGCTTGCAACGAAAGGCGTACGTTTTGAACAGTGGCAAGCCACAACAGCTATCACACCTGAAATGGCGCAGGCTGAGATTTTAGCGGCATATCGCGATGACATTGCTCGTCTTCAGGCCGATGGTGGATACCAAACGGTCGATGTGATCTCTCTTGCTAAAGGCAACCCGGATGCTGCGCAACTTCGTCAAAAGTTCTTGTTTGAACATACCCATGGAGAAGATGAAGTCCGCTTTTTTGTAAAAGGCCAAGGGCTATTTTGTTTGCACATTGCAGACGAAGTGATTCAAGTTTTATGTCAACAAGGTGATTTAATTGCCGTGCCTGCGCTCACACCACATTGGTTTGATATGGGTTCTGATCCTGAATTTACCGCTATTCGTCTATTCAACAACCCAGAAGGCTGGGTCGCGAAGGCAACGGAGTCCACCATTGCCGGTGAATTTCCGTTGCTCGACTAAGCTGTAAGCCGCGTTTTGTGGTGAGTTCGCCCGTCTGACATTGCCGAACTCATCACATCAATTCAATGCCAAAAGAGCCCCTTGTGATACCGCCTCTTTGCCATATACGCCCGAATCCAACACCCAGCCAGTCACCAGCTCAGCCGGTGTTACATCAAAAGCCGGATTAAACACTTTAGCATTAGTTGGTGCCCATTGGCATTGACCAAAACTGCCACTCACTCCTGTTACTTCTAACGGATTACGTTCTTCGATTGGAATTGCCTGACCATTTGGGCAAGCAATATCTAGCGTCGTTACTGGCGCAACAACGTAAAATGGAATGTTGTGATGTTTTGCAAGCACCGCCAGATTATAGGTACCCACTTTGTTAGCAAAGTCTCCATTTGCCGCAATACGGTCAGCCCCAACAAAGATTTTGTCGACTTTACCTGCGGACATCAGACTGGCGGCCATATTGTCGCAGATCAGGGTGTAGGGAATATCCCAACAAGAGAGTTCATACGCCGTTAGCCGGCCTCCTTGTAGCAAAGGTCGGGTTTCATCAACCCATACATGAATGTTTTTCCCTGCAGCATGCGCTTGATGAATCACACCTAGTGCCGTGCCAATTCCAGCAGTTGCCAATGCGCCGGTGTTGCAATGAGTAAGAAGGTTATCTCCCGCTGAGACAAGTTCTGCACCAAAGTTTGCCATACGCTCGCAAAGCGCAATGTCTTCTTCGAATAACGATTCCGAAGTTTTCACAACCGCTTCAACCCACTGGGGTTGTTGTAAGGCAATGCGCAACTTCGCCATGCAATGCATTAAATTAACGGCTGTAGGTCGCGTCGCTTCTAACTCGTCAATTGCTTTAGCCAACGTCTCTTTGTCAGCACCTTGCTCAGCCAAATAAGCGACCAACAAAGCTGCAGCCAAACCGATTAGTGGCGCACCGCGCACCTTTAACGTGAGGATTAGCTCGGCCATGTCTTCAACCGATTGACAGATGTGCCAAGTCGTTTGATGTGGCAGTAAATACTGGTCCAAAACGCTCACTACACCCGCTTGGTATTTCAGGCTTCGCGCAACCAATGTTTTCATAACAATTCCTCAATACTGTTTCGCTTATTGCCATTTTACCTAAAGATAGCAAGATGTGTAGACATCCAAACGTATAAAAATATAGAATGCTATATTCAGTTTATTTCTTGAGGTGGCAATCATGAACGAATACATCGCCTTCGATAGCGCAAAAGCGCTTGAATATGTTCAACAATTAGGTGGGTTCTTCGCTGATGATGCGGTTTTAAACTGCTATGAGTTTGGGGACGGAAATTTAAATCTTGTCTTTCGTATTGCTGATAACTCAAACAACAGCATTATTTTGAAGCAAGCACTTCCTTACGCTCGCTGCGTCGGTGAAAGCTGGCCACTTACCCTTGATAGAGCGCGCATTGAAGCGAACGTGTTGTTAAAACACGGAGCGGTGTGTGAAGCACATACCGTTAAAGTTCTACATCAAAACGACACGTTAGCCGTGACGATTCTTGAAGATTTAGGCCACTTGGCCATTTTGCGCGGTGAACTGAATCAAGGAAAAACCTTTCCAAATCTTGGTCACGATGTTGCTACCTACTTAGCAACAACGGCATTTTATTATTCAGATTTTTATTTAACACCCGCAGAAAAAAAAGCGCTGGTGATGGAATTTACCAATCCTGAATTGTGCTCAATTACAGAAGACTTATTTTTTGATGACCCCTATCGCCCATGCGAACGCAATAACTACCCTCCAGCGCTTGCACCCGACGTCACTAAGCTGCAAGCGAATCTTGCACTCAAACTTGCCGTAGCAAAACTCAAAGCAACGTTTTTCTCGTCACCTCAGGCGTTATTACATGGTGACGTGCACAGTGGTAGCATTTTTGTCGATGAAAATACGACGAAACTGATCGATCCTGAATTTGGTTTCTTCGGTCCTATTGGCTTCGACTTAGGATCGTTTATTGGCAATTTACTGCTGAATTTTGTGGCTCAAAATGGCCGGATCAGCACCTTGCCAAAACGACGCGATGTGCACACTTACTTGCTGTCCACAATCCAAACAACGTTGTCTGATTTTGAACAACAGTTTACGCATTTGGCTCACACAAAGACGCGCGATCTGGCTTTACAAACGGAAGGCTACGTGGAAAGCTTCTTAGTCAAGGTTTTACAAGACGCGGTTGGATATTGTGGTACCGAGCTGGTACGTCGTACCATCGGACTGGCTCATGTTTCGGACATCGACGGCATTGAAGACGAAAACAAACGTCTTGCTGCGCAAGCACAAGCACTCTTCGTCGGCCAACAACTGATCCTTAACGCCTCAAGTGTGCAGAATAAAGATGATTTCTCTCAATTGTTGTTAAGTTTAATTCAGTAAGTTAGCAACGAGAAAATAGATGAAAAAGGCAGCGAACGCTGCCTTTCTATTTTGTGTCATTCACCGCGACTAAGCGTTCGATGCTGCCTTCGCTTTTTGAATGTATGCGCGCACTTGTTGTTCAAGCACAAACAAAGGCACGGAACCATGGCGTAATATCTGGTGGTGGAATTCACGAATATCAAACGAATCGCCTAATGCTTCTTCCGCTTCTTTACGCAAACGTTTAATGGTTAATTCTCCAATCTTGTACGACAGCGCTTGGGCTGGCCACGAAATATAACGATCCGTTTCCGTTTTAATGTTATGCAGTGACAACGCGGTGTTGTCTTTCATGAAATTCATCGCTCGCTCACGACTCCATCCATACATGTGCATTCCGGTATCTACAACCAAACGTGCTGCACGCCACATTTCATACGTCAATCGACCGAACTGGCTGTAAGGATCTTGATAGAATCCAACTTCCGTTCCTAAATATTCAGAGTAGAGTCCCCAACCTTCCCCAAAGGCCGAAATATAAGAATTGCGGCGATACTCAGGAAGATAGTCTAACTCTTCATTCAGAGAAATCTGTAAATGGTGGCCTGGCACCGCTTCGTGTAACGTCAATGCTTCTAATACATAAAGTGGACGTTTGTCCAACGCATACGTGTTAACCCAATAGTAACCGGCCTCAGTATCTTTGCTCGCGCCTGCGTAACGTCCCGTGGTGTATTTAGGCGCGATACTCGCAGGCACAGGCGCAACACCGTAAGGGCGTCGAGGTAATGTGTGGAATAACTTTGGCAGCTGAGCATCGATTTTCTTCGCAATAAACGATGCCTCTTTCAAAAGCGCTTCTGGTGTCTTGGCGTAAAATTGAGGGTCTGTACGCAAGAACGTTACAAAATCGGCAAAGGAGCCTTTAAAACCCACTTTATCGATGATGGCTTCCATTTCAGCACGAATCCGCGCGACTTCTTGCAGACCCAACTCATGAATTTCTTTTGGCGTCATAGCTGTCGTGGTGTAGTAGCGCGCGCGATTCGCGTAATACGCTTCACCGTTAGGTGTCGAGGACAAGCCAATCTCGTCACGAGCGGCAGGACGGTACTCCTCGGTAAAAAAGGTTAAATAGTGCTGATACGAGGGAATGACTTGGTTAGCCAAAATCGCTTGAGCTTGGGACTGTAACTCTGCAAATTCCGCTTCCGAAAGTGACGTGTTATTTTTCAATAACGGCTTATAAAATTCTGATTTTGTTATGTCTTCAACGATATATGCCGTAATAGAATCTTCATAACCTTCTAGCACCGCTTTAGGTTGTGTTAATCCTACTTTCATCCCTTCTCGCATCCAACCTATGTTTTGCTCGAAATAACGTGGAATTTGCGCTAATCGTTTCAGATATAACTCATAGCCCGACTTTTTACTAAAGTCATGTGAATTAATCATAAAAGACAACGATGAGTGGAAGCCATATTCAGAGGTCAATGGCATGTAATGACTGTGAAAATGGTACTCATCTATATTATTTTGGATTTGATCTCGCAAAATCGTCAGGTTGATTTGATTCTCTTCACTTAACTGCTTCTGATCGATTGCATCAAGTTGTGCAATGAACATTTCACGCTTGGCATTTTCCGACGCAAGATACTCTGCACTGAGATTTGGTAGCAGGTATTCGGCATTTTTATCATCTCGTTGATAAGGATCAATCTGGGTGCGAAATTGCAAAACTTGCTCTGCTATTTGCGTAAATTGTTGGTTATTATCAGAGCCAGTTAATTGACAAGCGCCCAATGATAAGGCGAAAAACGCCGCACTCAGTGGTTTCAGAATATACTTCACGGAAAACATCTCACTCAAAAGGAATAGATGCACCATAGCTAAGTGCAAAGCCACGGTGCAAGAAAATTCGACCAGACGCGTTAGTTTAGCGATTAAATTTACGACAAATTACGAAAAATTGCTGAGTTTTTCAGCGGATAATCGCGAATATGTAAATTTTCTATTTCAAATAGAATTATTTTGCTTTTAAATACCGAAAATACCGATTATGGTATCGAACACTGTGCTCGGAAATGCACAGTTACTGAGGGTGTAAGAAATAAGGTACAAACTTTTTCTGATCCAAAGCAGGATGCTACAAAGTCGTTTTCAATGTTTATTTGTTGATATTTTGTAAATAGGTTGCAGTAATTCAAATGATGTTCCATGATCCCATGGCCGTTGCGCAAGACAAAATGACTCGGGTATGTCTGTTTTTAGAACAGCATCAGTTGCCCCCTACGCCATTGAATTATCATGTCGCCTATACCTATGTTGGTAAAAGTATTCCGCAGCTCAATCAAGTGATTGACCGCGCTTTGGTGAAAAATGAAAAAATCGATAGTGTCTATCTAGAGCATCTTTATTTTGAACATTTGAATCCAGGGCACAAACAAGAAACCGCCATGTTAAAAAACGTGGACTCGGTAATTACTTCTCTTTCCAATCAAGCCGATCGCTCTGAGCGAAACGTTGCACAATTCGCAGAACAAATCAGTCAATGTGTGCACAGTTTAGATGAACACAATATCCAAAAAACCAAACGTGCTCTGTTTGAGCTCAATCAACATACCGCTTCGCTGCTTGAAGAGCACCGTCAGTTTAAAACAGAGTTAGGCAAAGCAAAGGCGCTACACCAAAAAACTCTGCGTCAACTCAATGAATTGCGTAAGCAACATATGATTGACCCGCATACGGGGTTGTATAAGCGCCACTACTTAAATCAACAAACTCAGCTTTGGATAAACCAAGAAAAAGCGCTTTGTGCAATCGCTATTCACGTTGAGAATTTGGACGACTTCACCCAACATTATGGGGAGACTGTCGGCGAAGTGGTTTTGAACAAAGTCGCTAAACAAATACATAAGTACGTGAAAGACAGTGGCCTTCCTGGTCGAACTGGCAATAATGAGTTCACGGTATTACTTGCCGATCTCGAGCCAGAAACGGCTAATATTATTGCAGAGAAAGTCCGTAATGGGGTTGAAAAGCTCAAGTTTGTTAGCTCTAAAAATGCCATCAACCTACCAACCATAAAGTTGTCACTGGGTATTGCCAAACACCAAGCAACTCAAGATTTCAATGGGCTTGCAAAACAGGCATCTTACGCTGCACACAAAGCTGTTTCACTTGGACAATCTTGTTATATCAGTGACTAACACCTAGTCTTGGTTTGATACCCATCAAACCAAGACACAACATCAATTGCACCAGCGCCTTACAATCAAGTACACTATGACCAAACTCGGTCACATAGTTAAGATACTGCCATGACAGACAAGCAAACAGAGACGACACACTTCGGATATCAAACCGTTGCCGCGAACGACAAAGCAGGATTGGTTGCAAACGTATTCCATTCCGTCGCTGCAAAATATGACATTATGAACGACATGATGTCGATGGGGATCCATCGTCTCTGGAAGCGTCAAACGATTGCTTGCTCAGGAGTGCGGCAAGGTCATTCCGTGTTGGATTTAGCGGGTGGCACTGGCGATCTGACGGCGAAGTTTAGTGAACTGGTCGGAGACACGGGTAAAGTTGTACTTGGTGACATCAACGATTCAATGCTTAAAGTTGGCCGCGAAAAGCTCCGTAACCGAGGCTTGGTCAGTAACATCGAATACGTTCAAATGAATGCAGAAGCCCTGCCATTCCCTGACAACACCTTCGACGTCATTACTATCGCCTTTGGCCTTCGCAATGTGACAGATAAAGACAAAGCATTGCGCTCCATGTTCCGCGTGTTGAAACCAGGCGGTCGCTTACTAGTGCTTGAGTTTTCAAAACCACAGCACGAAGCATTATCTAAAGCATACGATTTTTACTCTTTCAACATTTTGCCGACAATGGGCCAATTGGTTGCAAATGACAGTGAATCGTATCGTTATCTTGCAGAGTCCATTCGCATGCATCCCGACCAGGAAACACTGAAGAGTATGATGAACGATGCCGGTTTTGAACAAGTCACTTACCAAAACATGACGGGCGGCATTGTGGCACTGCACCGCGGTTTCAAATACTGATCACGTTATGCTACCGACCTTTTTTGGGGCGGTTGCCGAACGCGCCCTCAATCAAATTCTGAAGCTGTCGCCGACCATTGGCGAACAGCTCAATGCGGTGAAACATCGAGTCTTGGTTGTGCACATCCGCGACTGGCAACAGCAAATTGGGTTGGTTTATACCGGGACTCAATTTCATGTCTTTATGGGCATTGAAGAGAAAGGTGATTGCTGGGTTAGTGCGGACTTCAACACCTTAACCCGTCTCCAAGATCCCAGCCTACTGACGCAATTAATCCGTCAGAATGAACTAGATTTAGACGGCGATATCCATCTTGCACAGGCGTTCAGTAAAGCGTTTGGTAGCATGGACATCGACTGGGCTGAACATTTCTCAAACTACTTGGGTGATGCACCTGCACAGCAACTTTATGATTTCATGGTGAGCACCAAAAATCAGGGTCTAAAACAGGCAGGATCACTGCGTCAAATCCTGACCCAACTGTGCCAAGATGAACTAAAAGTAGCGATTCATCCTCTCGAACTCGTTCAATTTACCGAACACACTCGACAGCTCAAACAGCAAGTAGATAGCTTAGAACAACGTATTAATACCCTGCTATCGACCAAGGAGTAACCTTTGTCTGCGTCGCGCTTATATCAAATCACGAAAACGTTTTTGCAATATGGGCTGGATGAATTCGTTCCGGACAACAAGAAACCGTTTTTAGCAAAGTGCGCTCGTGGCAGTGCATTTTGGCTAACGAATCGTCATACCGAGAAATCTCTGGGTCTGCGTCTGCGTCTTGCTCTTCAAACCTTGGGGCCTGTTTGGATTAAATTTGGGCAAATGCTGTCAACTCGCCGCGATTTATTGCCAGACGACATCGCCAGAGAGCTTGCTTTTTTACAAGATAAAGTCGAGCCCTTTCCGGGTGATGCGGCAAAAGCCTTGATTGAACACGCGCTTGGGATTGAGGATGTCAGCGAACTATTTGACAATTTTGACAGCACCCCATTGGCATCGGCCTCAATTGCACAAGTTCATACCGCGACATTAAAACACGATGGACAAGCCTTGGATGTGGTCATTAAGGTGATCCGCCCGAATATCGAAGCACAAATCCTTGCTGACTTGGCGCTTATGGAGCGTTTCGCGCGCTATTTGGCTAGCTGGTTCAGTGAAGGCAAACGCTTGAGACCGGTTGAAGTCGTCAAAGAGTACCGCAAAACGTTACTCGATGAATTGGACCTGATGCGTGAAGCAGCAAATGCCCTGCAATTACGCCGTAATTTCACAAAATCAGAAGCCCTCTACATCCCGGAAGTCTACAGTGACTATTCACGAAAAAATGTGTTGGTCATGGAACGAATTTACGGTATCCCTGTCTCAGATACCGATGCATTGCTTGAGCAAGGCACAAACATGAAATTGCTGGCGGAACGCGGCGTGGAAGTCTTTTTTACTCAGGTATTTAGAGACAGCTTTTTCCATGCAGATATGCACCCTGGAAACATTTTCGTGTCACGTGAGAATCCACATAATCCCCAATACATTGGCATTGATTGCGGTATTGTGGGTACATTGAACCGTGAAGATAAACGCTATCTCGCGGAAAACTTTATCGCCTTTTTTAATCGCGATTATCGCCAAGTCGCGCAGCTTCACGTGGACTCGGGCTGGGTACCACACGACACGAATGTGGAAGAGTTTGAATTTGCCATTCGTACTGTCTGTGAGCCAATTTTCAACAAGCCCTTAGCGGAGATTTCGTTTGGACACGTTCTGGTCAATTTGTTTAACACCGCACGTCGTTTCAATATGGAAGTGCAACCTCAACTCGTGTTGTTGCAAAAAACGCTGTTGTACGTGGAAGGATTAGGTAGACAGCTCTATCCTCAATTGGATTTATGGAAAACAGCGAAACCATTTCTAGAAAATTGGGTGCAAGAGCAAGTTGGTCCATTAGCTGTCATAAAAAAATTATATGCTAATTTGCCATTCTGGGCCGAAAAAATGCCGGAATTGCCTGATCTGGTTTATCAAAACTTAAAACGTCCACCAGCGAGTGCAAACATGACCACCATCACACCGGTAAAACCTCTTCTGCTTGGTTTACTAGCAATGACAGGGTTCATGGGGTCATTATTGAGTTACTTTCAAGGGGCAAATCTACTTGCAGGGTCGTTTGGGCTGGCAGGCATGGTCAGTTTTTGGGTTGCGTGGCGAAAATCAAGCCACTAATCCACAAACAAGATGATATTTTACACAAGCGGCGTATAATTCGCCTCAATAGAACGTTTACCGAATTGGAGTTTTTATGGGTATCGGCGGAATCAGCATTTGGCAATTACTTATCGTTTTAGCAATAATTGTATTGTTGTTCGGAACGAAAAAATTACGCGGTATTGGCAACGATTTAGGTAGTGCTGTGAAAGGGTTCAAAAAGGCCATTTCGGAAGACGAAACTCCGACAAAAGATGAACCAACAGCTCAACTCAAAGATAACCAAGCGACCACATCGGCTGAAGCGCAAAAAGAAAAAGATAAGGCTTAAGCTGAAATGGGTTTTTGGGAGTTAGTGGTTGTGTTTGTTGTGGGCTTAGTTGTACTGGGCCCAGAGCGTTTACCGGTGGCCATTCGAACAGTAATGAAATGGGTCCGCACTGTTAAGACATACGCTAACGCGGTGACCGCTGAAGTGAATGAAGAGCTTCGTATTCACGAATTGCACAGCAACCTGAAAAAAGCGGAACAACAGGGTATGGAAAATCTAGCGCCTGAAATTCAGCAATCGGTCGCGGAGCTTCAAAAAGCAGCCGAGTCCGTTCGACACAGCTACCAAAAAAGCCCCGATGCCCCGAAAGAATAATTAACCGAGCTGTGAGCATGTCAGAAACAACTCAATCTGGGTTTATTGCCCACCTTGTCGAATTGCGCGATCGCCTTATGCGCGCGCTCTTTAGTATTTTGGTCGTGTTTTTAGCACTTGCTTACTTTGCCAATGATATCTATGCCTTTGTGGCAGATCCTTTGGTCGCTAAACTGCCGAGCAATGCAACGATGATCGCAACCGACGTGACCGCGCCATTCTTTGCACCATTTAAACTCACGCTATTCGTCTCTCTATTTTTGGCTATCCCCTTTATTTTGCATCAGCTTTGGAGCTTTATCGCGCCAGGCTTGTACCAGCACGAAAAGCGCATGTTGATGCCCATTTTGGCGGCAAGTGTGTTGTTATTTTATGGTGGCATTGCCTTTTGTTACTTCATGGTTTTACCGATCATTCTTGGGTTTTTCACAAGCGTTGGCCCGGAGATGATGACGCTGTCTCCAGACATTAGCAGTTATCTCGATTTCGCGTTAAAAATGTTTTTTGCGTTTGGTCTCGCTTTTGAAATCCCTGTGGCCATTATGCTGCTGTGTTGGTCTGGTGCAACAACCGCACAAAGCCTTCGTGAAAAGCGTCCGTACATCGTCGTCGGTGCGTTTGTTGTCGCAATGTTTTTAACGCCACCTGACGTCTTGTCACAAACCTTGCTCGCAGTCCCTATGTTATTACTTTTTGAGCTTGGTTTAATCTTGGCGGCGTTTTACACTAAACCGACACAACAAGAAGAATAGGCTGGAGAAATGCTTCAATCAGCCTGCAGACAACAATGAATAAGTGAGCATACCATGCCAATAACTTGGGTCGATATTGCGGTCAATCTTAGCAACCATCAATTTGCTGATGACGTTGCGGACGTAATCGCCCGAGCAAAACAGGCGGATGTACACGACATGCTACTGGTTGGCTGCGATGAAGACTCAAGCAGAACGGCGCTTGAGTTTGCACAGCAGTACCAACTTCATTGCACAGCGGGCGTGCATCCTCATGATGCTAAATCCGTATCAGCGCATTATCTCGACGTCCTTGAATCTTTGCTAAAAGCACCACAGTGCTTGGCGGTTGGCGAGTGCGGTCTCGACTTTAATCGAGATTTTTCCCCTCGTCCTATACAACAACGGGTCTTGTCGGAACAGTTAGCGTTAGCCGAGAAGCTAGACCTTCCTGTTTATCTGCATGACCGCGACGCATCCGAAACGTTATTGGCCATATTGAAAGAGCACAATGTACGTGGCGTCTTACACTGTTTTACGGGCGATCAGCACGCTTTGGAACGTTATTTGGATTTAGGTTTATACATCGGGATCACTGGCTGGGTGTGTGATGAACGTCGTGGGCAAGCGCTACAAGCTCAAGTTCCCTTGATCCCAAATGATAGAATGTTGCTGGAAACAGATGCTCCTTTTTTAATACCTCGCACATTAACGCCAAAACCTAAAAGTCGTCGTAATGAACCTGCGTATCTCATTGAAGTCGCAAAACAGGTCGCTTTGCTCAAAAACATCTCGCTTGATGACCTCAAAAAGCACTGTTACGACAACTTCATAAAATTGTTTGGGGTTGTGTAACGTGAACAAATGGATACTGCTGATTTGGTTATGTTTATGTGCTCTACCTAGTCGAGCTGATGTTAGCCTAGATACACAATTTACGCAGTTGCAAAGCATTGATTTTGAATATACGTTCGATGACGTCTCAGATATTCGCCTGCTGGATAAAGCTGCGTGGCAACGTCACGAGGGCGGCTTGCTTAACCTTGGACTCGTCTCCAGACCTTTGTGGTTGAGGGTCAACATTGCCAATCACGGTATGACAGCGCAAGATTTACTGTTAAGTGTTAACAACAACTTATTGGACAAAATCACCGTTTATATTCAACAACAAAATAGCGCGCTACAGACCCTCGCTTTGGGTGATAAGATCCCACTGTTCAAAAGGCCTATTCGCCACGAGTCGCAACTAATCCCGCTGCATCTTGATCCCAATGTCGATAAAAATATTTACATTCAATTAGACCATGATGGCCCCTTGACGTTTTCACTCAGTTTGTGGACTCAAATCGAATACTTAAAGTACAAAAGTCGTTTTAACTTAGTGTATGGCGTGCTTGCAGGATTTATGCTCGCCATGGTTTTCACAAATTGCGTGCTGTACTACTTTTCACGTCAGCCCTATTTCATTACAGGTGCTGCACTTATTGCCGCGTTTTGGATGTTGGTCATCCATATTTACGGCTTTAGTTATCGCTACCTCTACTCTGAATGGCAGTGGTTACAACAGTATGGGCAAGCGCATTTGGTCTTGTTGTCCACCCTACTGTTTACCCCTTTGATATGGCATACCATAGGCAAGCAACACATGATCCACGTCGCAAAACGTGCTTTAGAGATCATGGGAATTATTGGTGCTATCTGCTTGTTATTACTAAGCACACTCCCTATTGGCCTTGCCGTCATGTGCAGCTATATTGTCAGTCTCGTGTTGACCTGTGGCTACCTAGCACTCACCGCTGTTGGCATCCATCTGGGTTTTCGCTACCGCGTGGCAATCAGTGGCAGTTGTTTATTACTGCTATTCTCATTGCTCTACCAGTTTCTACAAGCGCTTGGCGTGATGACTCACGCTTGGCTGGACCACCCAATCGTGTACCTTTGTGCACTGTTTATTAGTATGTTTGTCAGCTATATGTTGACTCAGCAATACGTGGCAATGCGAGACAGCACAATCCAAGCCCAACAACAAAGAATAGCAGCAAGCCAAGCAGAAGACGCTCTTTTGAAAGAGCGTTTGAAACTGCAAGAACAAGCCAGTGAAGAACTTGAGACTCGCATAGATGAACGTACCTTTGAGCTCCAAGTGACGCTACGTGAACTGGAAGAAAAGAATCGAGAGCTCGAAAAATTAAACATGGAAGATGCGCTCACTAAAGTGAAAAACCGTCGTTATTTTGATAAACGCCTTGTGATGGAAGTACGTCGCTCTCGACGTGAACAATCGGTTTTAAGTGTCGTAATGCTCGACATTGATCATTTTAAATCAATCAACGACCGATTCGGTCACTTGGTTGGCGACCAAGCAATATGCGCCATTGCCGATTTACTAAAAGGTGCACTTCAGCGACCTTTTGATGAAGTGTTTCGCTATGGCGGTGAAGAATTCGTGTTACTACTTCCTAATACGCCAGAGGAAGGTGCAAATGAACTGGCAGAACAAATTCGATCTCATGTAGCAAACTTCGCATTAACTATTGGCGAACTCACTATCGACTTTACCATCAGTGCAGGGATTTACAGCGCCATTGCAACTGATATTCACAACCCGACGCTATTTACCGACCTCGCAGACAAAGCCTTGTATTCAGCCAAGCAACAAGGTCGCAATCGGGTTGTTATTTATCGCAACGAAGAGGAGAAGCGATGATGGCTCAATCAGGCCTAGATTTATTCCCATATACTCGCATGCGCCGTATGCGCCGTGATGATTTTTCACGTCGTTTAATGCGTGAAAATCAACTTAGCGTGAATGACCTAATTTATCCGATGTTCATCCTTGACGGTGAAAATCAACGTGAAGCAGTTGCCTCAATGCCTGGCGTAGAACGTATTTCAATCGACTTATTGGTTGAAGAAGCGAAGGAACTAGTTGAGCTCGGTATTCCCGCTATTGCACTTTTCCCTGTCACTCCGGCTGACAAAAAATCACTTTTAGCGGAAGAAGCGTACAATCCGGACGGGTTAGCACAGCGTGCTGTGCGTGCTGTAAAACAAGCGTGCCCCTCATTAGGGGTGATCACAGACGTGGCACTTGACCCATTTACAGTACATGGACAAGACGGCATTATCGACGAGACTGGTTATGTCATCAACGACGTCACCACTGAAATATTAGTTAAGCAAGCGCTTTCTCACGCTGAAGCAGGTGCCGATGTCGTTGCTCCATCGGATATGATGGATGGTCGAATTGGCGCAATCCGAGAAGCACTTGAAGCTGAAGGCCACATTCACACGCGTATTATGGCTTACTCGGCAAAGTATGCGTCTAGCTACTACGGTCCATTCCGTGATGCGGTCGGCTCAGCGGGCAATCTCAAAGGCGCAGATAAAAAGACCTACCAAATGGACCCGGCCAATTCAGATGAAGCCATTCGTGAAGTCGCGCTAGATCTCCAAGAAGGTGCCGACATGGTGATGGTCAAACCGGGTATGCCGTATTTAGATATTGTTCGCCGTGTTAAAGATGAATTCGGAGTACCAACATTTGCGTATCAAGTTAGCGGTGAATACGCCATGCATAAAGCGGCTATCGACAATGGTTGGCTTGCCGAAGAAGCCTGTGTAATGGAATCTCTATTGGCATTCAAGCGCGCTGGCGCAGATGGTATTTTGACGTATTTTGCGAAACAAGCGGCAGTTTGGTTGAAGCAGAAATAAACCGCTTTTGTGGTTATCCTATTTAGAAAAGGCACCCATTGGTGCCTTTTCTAATTCACGTATATTAAACTAATTCAACAGGGCGCTGAGTGGTGCACTGCCCCAAGTCGCCATCAACACAGCACTTAACACACCAAAAATGACGTAACCAACGATGCCCGCTCGCATCTTGGGTTCCGCTGCAATGGTTTGCTCTTTGGTTGTTCTACCTGTCACAAGCGTTTTTACTAAGTTTTTGCCGCGCAAGCGATAAACGACAATTGCCAAAACATGTAGGGCAATCGCTGCAATAAGCAAATTGATGTTAAGGTGATGGACATCACTTGCGAATTCAACCCAACTACTTGGTACCATTGCAACCAGCGGCCCTTCCATCATAATGTCGTCTGTCGACATCAAACCCGTGATTAGCTGAACAGCGATTAAAGCAAAAAACAGCAGCACCATGTAACTGCCCGCCGCATTGTGACCATAACGTTTATCCTCATGTTTCAAGGCTTGTTTAACCGCACTCGGACCATGAAATAAATTCGCAATTTTTGCTGTATCACTCCCCACCACGCCCCAAATGAGTCGCGCGACGAATAATGCTAAAAGCAGATAACCTGTGACAAAATGCAAATCCATCCACTCTTGTTCGCCGCTCACGTAAAGCACCACAATTCCCGTGACTAACAACCAATGAAACCCACGGATAAATCCATCCCATACTTTTGTCATTAGAACCTCTATTTTTATCCTAAACAGCTTGAGCCTATCACAAGCACTATGCCATTCTCCCATAACTGGGATAAAGAGGGTATAAAATGAGTCGACAGCGTAAAGCAAATTACTTGGCTTTTTGGAAAGGCCAATTGGATATGTTACCGCTCAATTTGGCGGTTGTGCCTTGGGGGATTTTATGTGGTTCTTTGGCAGTGCAAAATGGCTTTTCGCCGTGGGAAGCACAGCTTATGTCGTTGCTTGTTTTTGCCGGGTCAGCACAGCTGGTTGCCATTGAACTCATCGCGAAGAATACGCCACTTATGACGCTGCTCATCACGGTCTTTATTATAAGTGCGCGTCATTTTCTCTATAGCCCAGCCACTCAAAGTGGCTTATCGGTGCGCCACAAGGTCAAACAAAAGCGCGATAGCCCAGCCACTCAAAGTGAGATTGCCTGTCGGTGTTGTCGCTGGAGCTTCGTGCTCACCGATGAGCTGTTTGCTTTTTCGCACCATCCGAGAGCGTATCAAACAAAAGCGCGATTAGTATACGCATTAAGTGCTGGTTTTAGCTTTTATGTTTTTTGGAATATTTGGACCTTTATCGGTGTTGTCGCTGGAAGCCTGTTACCTGACTTGACCCATTTAGGCCTCGATTTCGCGATTGCCGCCACCTTTATTGCGCTGGTGATCCCAAGTATCAAGAATTTGCCCACTCTTGCAACGGTCGTTACGGCCGGCATCAGTGCTACCTGGTTTAAGTCTTTGGGGCTAGAGCTATGGCTGGTTTTCGCTGCGCTCCTTAGCATGAGTGTAGGGTATGGATTAAGTAGAGGAAGCGTGAAATGATTTATACGTTATGTTTAATGGCAATGGTGACCTTTCTTACCCGCTATCTGTTTCTCCACAAACGTTTACCCTTTGAAATTGGTCCGAAAGGTCAGCGCTTTTTAAGTTTTAGCGCACCCGCGGTATTAACGGCCATTTGGGTTCCTATTGTGTTGCTGCCTGAGGGTGAACTCAATGTGCACTACTCGAATCCATACTTAATCGGTGCAATCGTCGCGGTAGCTGTCGCGTATAAAACACATAATATCTACGCTACCACCCTCCTTGGAATGGCAGCGTTTTACTGTTTCTTATAAGTTACAGAGACGCACTTAGTACAGCCTGGCTCACATCTAACGTGACGGTTTGATGCTCACCCAGTGCCGTCATGCCGTGACGTTCAAGCTGCGCGGTAATTTTCTCCACCGCTTCTGCTCCTACGCCATAATCAGCGAAGCGCGTTTTCATTTGTACGCGATGGAAGAAGCTTTCTGTCTCAGCAATGGCTTGTTCAATAGCCACATCTTCATTCGAGACATCTAAACCAAGTACACGCTGTGCATACTGCAACAGCTTTTCGCGCTTCGCCTCTTTTTGTGCAGCCATCATGCGCGGGAGTACAACAGCCAGCGTTTGTGCATGGTCAAGCCCATAAAGCGCAGTGATCTCATGTCCCAACATGTGTGTTGACCAGTCTTGTGGAACTCCAGCGCCTATGAGTCCATTCAGTGCCATTGTTGCGGCCCACATTACATTCGCACGCGTTTCATAGCTAACGTCATCGGCAAACAGCTTTGGACCTTCTTCAATCAATGTTTGCAGTAAGCCTTCTGCAAAACGATCTTGTACTTTTCCTTGTACTGGGTAAGTTAAGTACTGCTCCATAACGTGCACAAACGCATCAACAACACCATTCGTTAACTGGCGTGTTGGCAGGGATTCCATCACGGTTGGATCCAATACGGCAAATAACGGCTGAACAAAAGGCGATGCAAATGGCAATTTGTCGTGCGTGTCTAAATTGCTAACGACACTGAAGCTATTTGACTCTGAGCCAGTCGCTGGTAACGTTAATACAACACCAAGCGGCAGCGCAGTTGAAACTTGCGCACCTTTAGCCAAAATATCCCACGGTTCTCCCGCAAATTTTGCCGCGGCGGCAATAAACTTACTGCCATCAATCACCGAACCACCGCCAACCGCTAAGATAAAGTCATAACCTTCTTGCTTAATAAGCTCAACAGCTTTCATACAGGTTTGGTAACTAGGGTTTGGCTCAATACCTGAAAACTCACCCCAAGCATGGTCTTTAAGTGCTGCAACAACTTGATCGTACACACCATTACTTTTGATACTGCCCCCACCGTACGTCACAAGTACTTTTGCAGTTGCAGGAATCGCGTTTGCGATATGAGCAATTTGATCTTTGCCGAAATGAATTTGAGTCGGATTAACAAAACTGAAATTTAACATGTGAACTCCAAAGCAATTATCCTAAACGATGCATTAAGTTTACTGTGCAATAATAAATTAAACACTAGCTATAAAATAAATCACTTTTGCTATAGTGCAATAATAGGCTGCTTTTTTCAGCTATAATGGCGTTTTATATCGGAGGCGTATTATGTGGCAAGATATTGAAATCTTCCTCGCAATCGTGGAGCACGGTACATTAAGCCGAGCAGCGGAAGCGTTAGACTGCTCAACATCCTTTATCAGTCGCCACCTCAAGCAAATGGAATCGAGACTCGGGACTGCGTTATTCCAACGCTCTACGCGCAACGTTAAACTCACCGCGGCGGGAGCCGAATATGCCAAACGATTAAAAGCGATTTCCCTTGAACTACAAAACGCGACAGCCTTGCTACAAGGTGCACAACAAGAAATTAAAGGGCCTATCCGCATCACCGGAGCGGGCGAATTTGTATCAAATCAGGTGAGTCCTGTTTTAGCTCGCTTTGCGAAAGCGCACCCAGAAGTGAGTATTGAGCTCGATTTTAATAATCGCAATGTTGACCTAATCGAAGAAGGCTTCGATTTGGCCATTCGCTTCGGGCGTTTACAAGATTCTTCGCTGATTGCACGCAAGCTATCCGATCGGGTGATGACACTTGTCGCAACTCCTGAATATATCGCCTCACACCCAAAGCTAAACCACCCTGACGATCTGTTGGAACATGAATGTTTGGTCGCCATTAACCCCAAATGGCGATTTGTGGAAAACAATGAACCTTTTGAGGTGAAAGTCACGGGTCGCTGGCGAAGTAACCATCCACAAGCTATTCTGCATGCCTGCTTGAACAGTGTAGGCATTGCTCATTTGGCACAAGACATTGCTGGTAGTTATGTGGCCAATGGACAACTCAACTACTTACTTGAAGAGTATCAAATTAAAGACAATGCCTCTTGGCTTGTTTATCCACGTAAAGACTTTATGCCTTATCGGGTAAAATGCTTAATTGACTTTCTACTCGCGCATTTTAACCCCAGCTAAATCAGAAAGTTTGTCTATACTTGAACAAAATGGCTGAGGTGTGTCGTATGGGTTATTTTCGTTTCGTGCTGTTGAGTCTATTCGTCTTTTTATGTTCTATTGTGCAAGCCAAGATCCTCATTTTGAGTGACGATCCTGCGGATGAATTCTTATTTGTCCAAGAAGGCCCTAAAGACATCGCGAGCGATTCATACAGGCTGCTTTTTGATCACCTTAAACAGCTTGATTTTGATTTACAGATAGCGCCAATTGCGCGTGTTAATGCCATTTTAAGCGGCACAGAGCCAGTCTGTGCAATAAACCGTATAAAGACGACTGAGCGCGCCTTGTATCATCTCTATAGCTACCCGATACATCTTTATCCAAGTCATCGCTTATACTATTTTAAGAATCGAACGGTGCTCCCGGAGTCACTGTTTAATCATCGAGATGAATTAATTAACCTGCCAAGATTGATGAATCACTTTCCTCATGCCCGAATAGCGAAAGAAGCGAGCAAATCCTATGGCCCTATATTAGACGCCCAGTTTCAGTTACTCAGTGATGAGCAATTAATCACGCGAGCAGGCGGGGATGCATACGCAGCGATGGTCGCCATGTTTGAAAAACATCGTGTTGATTTTCTTGTTTCCTACCCAACCGTATTTAAACAGTACGCGCATGCGCCAAAAAACGAGGACATCCGATCGGTCAGTATTGCCAATCACCCTAGTTTCATTGCGGGACATATCGCCTGTTCACAAACTCCCCAATCTGAAGAAATCATTAAGTTAATCAATGAAACTCTGCTTCAACTTTATCCAAGCCATGAATTTTTGAATCTTCACCTCAACCACGTCCCGCCGAGCGAGCATGAAATACTTCGCCGCCGGATTTCTGACCTTTATTTAAATCGTCAAAACAACGCATAAACAGGTTGAAAAAGCATCAGCCTCAGTTATAAAATCGAACAAGATTATATCGCACACGATTTATTTGGTTATTTCTATGTCAGAATCTATTTATAAATTTCAAACAAACACGCTTCAAGGTCAGCCTTATCCGCTGTCACAACTTGAAGGTAAAGTCGTGCTCATCGTCAACACGGCGAGTAAATGCGGCTTAACGCCACAGTATGAGGGCTTGCAACAACTGCATGAAAAATATCACGACAAAGGCTTAGTGATTTTAGGTTTTCCCTGCAATCAATTTGGACAGCAAGAACCAGGTAGCCCAGAAAGCATTCAGCAAGGATGTTTGATCAATTACGGCGTAAGCTTTCCTATGATGGAGAAAATAGATGTAAATGGTAAAGATGCACACCCGCTCTATCAATATTTAAAAACAAAACAATCTGGACTATTTGGTAGTGCAATAAAGTGGAACTTTACTAAATTTCTCGTTAACCGCTCGGGCAATCCGGTAAAACGATTTGCACCAACTACGAAGCCAGATGCAATTGAAAAAGAAATCGAGAAATTATTGTCGTGAGCAATGAAGAAGACAAGTTGCTGTTAAAAAACCAATTATGTTTTAGTCTTTATGCAGCGTCTCGCGCGGTAACGAGGTTATATCAGCCATCTCTCAGCGCGTTGGGGTTGACGTACCCACAATACATTGTGATGCTCATTTTGTGGGAAAAAGATCAGCAATTAGTAGGTGAAATTGGCAAAGCGGCTCAGTTAAACACAAATACACTCACACCGCTGCTAAAGCGGCTTGAAGCGAATGGTTTGATTACGCGTCAACGCCTTCAAACTGACGAACGACGCTGTATTATTCAGTTAACGGACGAAGGATTTGCACTCAAAGAGCAGTGTCAGTGCTTGCCTACACAGTTATTGGCGCAAAGCCGCTTTTCACTCGAAAAGGCTCTACAGCTGAAAGACTTGCTCGATGAATTTCTTGAGATTACATCTCAAGAGTGAAAAAGAGGCTTCTGCCTCTTTTTCAAAATTCACGTTAAAAACTAGTAATCGTCATCTAAATAGTCAAAGTCATCTTCGCCTAAGTTCTTGCGTAAACGCTTTTGCTCTAGATAATCATCGAGTCTTTTCTTGATTTTTCGCTTATGTTTGTCCTGTTGATTACGGCCACTATCGCCTAAATCGTCACTGACAAAACCTTCATCTTCAAGCGCATCATAAGAAAATGTTTTACCCACAATCCACTCCAAATAGGTGTTAAATATCTGCTCGAAGCCCGTCAATAAACACACACATGCACATCAACGGTCTACAGATGTCTAAATAGCTGCTAATTTGAATTCTGAAAAGTGAGTCTTTTTTATCGTTTTAAAAAATTATTTTTATTGATGGTGAGCAAATCGCCATTTTCACTAATTTTTAGTCAATTTATGTATTCAACTCTCTCTTGTCTTTTATAAATTTAACGCTATCCATTTGTTTTTATTGAAATTTAAATATTGGCATTGAATTTGATTAATCTTCCATAACTGAAAAGACAGGAAGACTCAAAAATGAAAAAAATTGCTTTAATCGGAACATTATTAATCAGCGCTAGTACTGTCGCACATGAGAACAGCTTCAACATCAGTAGCGATAACTGTGAAGTTGAATTTCAAAATGACGTCAGAATTTCAGATCAAAATATTACGATAGAGAATAAAGCAAACAACAAGATCTCTATTTCTCGCAAAGGTGAGGTTTATGTTCAAGGTGAACGAGTGGATTTAACCGCAGCTCAGCGACAAGCTGCTAGCCGCTATAGTGATAACCTAAGAGCTGAATTACCTAAAGTGGCAGAGATAGCGCTAGATGCTGTAAAAATAGCGGGGGTTGCACTGGAAGAAGTGGGTACTGCGTTAGATATGGATTCACTTAAAGACATGCACGAAATCATGGACGAGCTATCTGTTGAAGTAAAAAACACTTTTTATCAACAAAATGACTTTGTTATGGGCGAAAAAACGTTTAATGAATTTGGCGATCAGTTTAGTGACAAATTTGAATCACGTTTAGAGGATGCCATTCAAAGTACGATGTTCCAATCTGTAGGCAGCCTTTTAGTTACGCTTGGTAGTGAAATGATTAGCTCTGGTGGAAACATGGATGAATTTGGTGAACGAATGGACCGTATGGGCAAAAACATTGATGAGAAAGTGGAGAAACAGGCCAAAGTCATCGAAGCACGAGCTGATAAGTTATGTGGTAATTTTGCGGCGTTAGCAGAGCAGGAAAACACGTTAACGGCGGAAGTTCCAGCGCTTGCAGACTATAAACTATTTACGTACAAAACGAAGATCTAACTCTTCAAACCAATTTATTTATCCCATTGGGCCAGCTAACGCTGGCTTTTTTATTTTTAGGTTGCAAAAAATCCCGTCAATGCCCTCCTGCTTGTGAAGTCGATAGCCAACTGTATAGTGAATTTTTTCTACAGTTTTGATGCGACTTCTAAAACTCCGACTAATTCGATTTATTCAAATTACTAGTATAAGTTAGTTATTAGGGATGAATATCCACCAACAATTAAGCTGTTTTCTCAAAATAAACATTGCTATATAAGGATTACTAACGGATTTTATTGAACGTTTGCACGCACTATCACAAAAAGCAAAACAGGTTTCTACAAGCTTACAAACTGAAGAAGCTACAAAAAATGCTCTTGTTATGCCATTTCTCCATACTGTTTTAGGCTATGACGTATTTGACCCGAATGAAGTTATACCAGAGTTTACAGCTGATGTCGGAACCAAAAAAGGGGAAAAGGTTGATTATGCACTCATGAAGAATAGCGAAATCCAGATTCTTATCGAATGTAAAAAATATAAAGAAAGTCTCTCGGTGAACATGCTGCTCAACTGTTTAGATATTTTTCTGTTACAAATGCACGGATTGCTATTTTAACCAACGGCATCCAGTACCAGTTTTACACTGATTTAGATGCCCCCAATAAGATGGATGAAAAACCGTTCCTAACTCTAGATCTCGAGAATATCGATGAGCATTTAGTACCTGAGGTAAAGAAACTTACAAAAACATCATTTGATGTAGAATCTATAGTCGGTGCTGCTGGAGAGCTAAAGTATTTAAACCAAATAAAGCGTGTTCTTCATGAACAATTTCAAGATCCTGAAGAAGATATCGTTAAACTACTAACATCCAAAGTTTATGATGGTGTTCAAACCGCAAAGGTTAAGGCCCAGTTTTTGGAAATTACCAAAAAAGCTATGAAGCAATTTTTGAATGTATGCTATCGATAATATTGATGATATTTACAATTATTCAGAGCAGCTTTTAAACGCTTTAACTTATACCATTCCGCATAAAGATTAAATCAACTTTATCCATTCACGACTACACATGTTCTTCACTCGATCCGGTATTGAAATAAATTGATTCCAAGCTTTTGAAACTTCATCAACGATCTCGTCATAGCCCGAAAACACTCTATTGGATAAACCGTGTTGTCGCATCCAACTCCATATTTGTTCTGCAGGATTGAGCTCGGGTGAATAAGGTGGAAGCTTTATGAGCGTGAGGTTGCTAAATTCTGCCGCAGTGTCATAGGTGTGCCAGCCTGCACCATCTATTATCATGACTGCGTGCCTACCAACTTCTGTCGCTTGCGATATCTGACGCATGTGCTGTGTCATTGCTTCTTTGTTTACGAATGGACTTACTAATGCTTCCGTTTGGCCTGTGGCTGGACATACTGCACCAAACAAATACCCATACTCAAACTGTTGCTGTTTTATAATCCTTGGCCGAGTGCCTGTTTCAGCCCAAATGCGCGTAGTCGGATTTTGCTGGCCAAATCGAGCTCCATCCTGAAACCATACGTCGATACGCTCAAGAGGTAGGTGTCCTGGTGTGTGAAGGACCGTTTCCAATTGGAAGTTTTTTAAAAGTTTCTTGGTTCTCTTGTGACTGTTTAGGATGCCTCGAACGGCTTGTTATCCAACTAAAACCAAGCTGCTTTAGTATTTTATAGACATGATTTAAGTGGTAATGCACACCAAATTCAGCGTCAATGTAATGCACGATGTCTTCACCGGTAAGGCGGCCACCTTTAAGCTCGGTGTTTGAGCGCATAATAAATTCAGACAGTTGCTCAAGTTGTGACTGTTGCAATCTAGGAGGACGTCCTTGAATAGGCTTATTGTCTAAGCCTTCGAGCCCATGGTCTAAGAAGCTGGAAACCCATTTATTCACGCTACTTCGTGCTGTATTAAGGCGTTTTGCAATTTCGGTTCTGCTATTACCCTCATAAAATAATGACACCGCAAGTAATCGAATGCGTTTTCGTGCGTTTGGTTCTTTCCGTGCAAGCGCTAAAAGCTATTTAGATAGGTTAGGGTTCAACGTTATTGAGTCGGTGATTTTCTATGGTCTATATTAGATCAGATATTTAAGCGGAATGGTATTAGTCTGAATTTTCTAGAAAAAATAAAACAAAAAAGCCCGACTCTTTCGGATCGGGCTTTCTTTAATTAAGAGTCGGGGGCGCCCAGCCTCGCGATGTCCGGTCTGCGGCCAGAGGCCTTCGACGTTCAAAGCCGGTGAAGCAAAACTGTTTGCTTCCCTAATCGACTTTTTACCCTACTTTCACGTAGCACATCCCTAAACACGTAATAAATAAAAAGGCCTCTTCTTTCGAAGAGGCCTTTTTATTTAATTAGAGCCTGGCGATGTCCTACTTTCACATGGCAGCTGCCACACTATCATCGGCGCTGTTGCGTTTCACTTCTGAGTTCGGCATGGGGTCAGGTGGGTCCACAACGCTATTGTCACCAAGCATAAGCTGGTCGTCTACTCGCTACCGCAAGTAAACTAAATCTGGAACGCTAATATTAATGTCTTTTACTTCGTCGTTGTCTACTTTAGTCAATACTTAACTTCTAACAACTAAACCACTTTGGCGTTGTATGGTTAAGCCTCACGGGTAATTAGTACAGGTTAGCTTCACGCCTCACAGCGCTTCCACACCCTGCCTATCAACGTTGTAGTCTCCAACGGCCCTTTAGTGGAGTTAAACTCCAAGTGAGAACTCATCTCGAGGCTCGCTTCCCGCTTAGATGCTTTCAGCGGTTATCGATTCCGAACGTAGCTACCGGGCAATGCCATTGGCATGACAACCCGAACACCAGCGGTTCGTCCACTCCGGTCCTCTCGTACTAGGAGCAGCCCCTCTCAATTCTCAAACGCCCACGGCAGATAGGGACCGAACTGTCTCACGACGTTCTAAACCCAGCTCGCGTACCACTTTAAATGGCGAACAGCCATACCCTTGGGACCGACTTCAGCCCCAGGATGTGATGAGCCGACATCGAGGTGCCAAACACCGCCGTCGATATGAACTCTTGGGCGGTATCAGCCTGTTATCCCCGGAGTACCTTTTATCCGTTGAGCGATGGCCCTTCCATTCAGAACCACCGGATCACTATGACCTACTTTCGTACCTGCTCGACGTGTCTGTCTCGCAGTTAAGCTTGCTTCTACCATTACACTAACCGAGCGATGTCCGACCGCTCTTAGCAAACCTTCGTGCTCCTCCGTTACTCTTTGGGAGGAGACCGCCCCAGTCAAACTACCCACCAGGCACTGTCCGTAACCCCGATTAGGGGCCAACGTTAGAACATCAAACATACAAGGGTGGTATTTCAAGGACGGCTCCACAAGAACTAGCGTTCTTGCTTCAAAGCCTCCCACCTATCCTACACATGTAGGTTCAATGTTCAGTGCCAAGCTATAGTAAAGGTTCACGGGGTCTTTCCGTCTAGCCGCGGGTACACAGCATCTTCACTGCGATTTCAATTTCACTGAGTCTCGGGTGGAGACAGCGTAGCCATGATTACGCCATTCGTGCAGGTCGGAACTTACCCGACAAGGAATTTCGCTACCTTAGGACCGTTATAGTTACGGCCGCCGTTTACCGGGGCTTCGATCAAGAGCTTCGTCCAAAGACTAACCCCATCAATTAACCTTCCGGCACCGGGCAGGCGTCACACCGTATACGTCATCTTACGATTTTGCACAGTGCTGTGTTTTTAATAAACAGTTCCAGCTACCTATTCTCTGCGACTCCCGTCTGCTTACACCGCAAGGGCTTAACAGACAAGAGCGTACCTTCTCCCGAAGTTACGGTACCATTTTGCCTAGTTCCTTCACCCGAGTTCTCTCAAGCGCCTTAGTATTCTCTACCTGACCACCTGTGTCGGTTTCG